>CAMWNL010000043.1 GCA_947175585.1 uncultured Bacteroidales bacterium
TGGAGGATCAGGTGGACTATCAGAAGTTCTACCTCTACTCCATCGTGACACATTCAACGGCTATTGAGGGTTCTACTGTTACTGAGATTGAAAACCAACTTCTTTTCGATGAGGGTATTGCTGCAAAAGGGCGTTCACTGACAGAGCAGATGATGAACGTTGATCTCAAAGACGCTTATCTTCATGCTTTCAGAATTGCCTCCGAGAATCCAACGTATACTCCCCAGTTATTGCAACAGCTATCAGCACTTGTGATGCGTAGGACTGGTAGCGAATATTCCACTGTTGCCGGACAATTCGATTCATCCAAGGGCGAGTTTCGACTTTGTAATGTCAGTGCTGGAATTGGCGGTAGAAGTTATCTTGCCTATAATAAAGTTCCACGCGCCGTGGAAGAATTCTGTCAATGGCTTAACGACGAAATTGCCAATATAGACAAGGCAGATATAGCATCTTGCTATCGTTTGAGTTTTGAGACTCACTTCCGACTCGGACTCTATCGGCTCATATTTTGTATAAAAGTGGCGAAAATCAGCTCAAAACGAGCCGATAATTCAAGAAATTTTCGTAGTTTTGAGCCGATAAGGCAATACTCGAATATAAATATCGTCTTCCCGATATATATGAGCAATATGAAAGCCTCAAAAAATTCATAACGAAACCCGATTAATCCAATTCTGTACGCTCATCATGGAGGGAAGAGGCGAAATCAAATATATGATGTCTGAAGCCCCAACCAGTCAAGAGGTGTTGCAGTGACATCGGTGCCATACTCATTCAGTAATGAATTAAAAAACAATCGCCAATGAAAAAATATCCGGTAATAATTTCACTTCTGCTGTTAGGTGTCTGCTCGGCTTCGGCAGCAGAAATATGTCAGTCCGACAATACTGCGGTAGTCTCGCGATATAATGAATCACGTCGTCCACAGAAATCTGACAGACTTTTTAAATCTGTCGCAGTCGACAACAAGATCGCCGGGATAAAAGCGATGCTCACCAATCCTAAACTGGCTTGGATGTTTGAGAACTGTTTCCCGAACACGATCGACACCACGGTCCATTACCGGGTGGGGGAGGATGGTAAACACGACACCTTTGTCTATACCGGCGATATCCACGCGATGTGGCTCCGCGATTCGGGCGCGCAAGTGTGGCCTTACGTTCAGCTCGCCAACGAAGACAAGGCTCTGAAAGATATGCTTGAGGGCGTCATACGCCGGCAGTTCAAATGTATTATACTTGACCCGTATGCCAATGCCTTCAATGACGGTCCGACGGGGGGAGAATGGATGTCTGATTTCACGGAGATGATTCCGGAGGTACACGAGCGCAAGTGGGAGATTGATTCACTCTGTTATCCGATACGTCTCGCTTATGAATACTGGAGAGTCACCGGAGATGCCTCGATATTTGATGAAGATTGGTTGCAGTCGATTGCAAAAGTTCTTGCAACGTTTAAGGAGCAGCAGAGATATGAAGGGGTAGGGAGCTATAGATTCCTGCGCAGGACTGACCGGGCTCTCGACACACTCAATAACGGTGGCTACGGCGCTCCGGTAAAACCTTGCGGACTGATTGTGTCGAGTTTTCGCCCGTCTGACGATGCGACAACGCTTCAGTTCCTCGTTCCGTCTAATTTTTTTGCGGTGTCATCGCTTCGCAAAGCAGCTGAAATACTCGAAAAAGTCAATAAAGATGTAGCCCGGGCAGATGAGTGCCGGGCGCTTGCCGATGAGGTTGAGTCGGCGCTCAAGGAGCATGCGGTCTACAATCACCCTAAGTTTGGTGAGATATACGCCTTTGAGGTTGACGGTTTCGGTAATCATCTACTTATGGATGATTCAAATGCTCCAAGCTTACTGTCATTGCCTTACCTTTGCGACGTCGATATAGATGACCCTGTATATCAGAATACGCGCAGATTTGTATGGAGCGACAGTAATCCCTATTTCTTTAAGGGTGAGGCCGGCGAAGGTATCGGCGGACCTCACATCGGCTATGATATGGTCTGGCCGATGAGCATAATGATGAAGGCTTTTACGAGTAGCGATGACGATGAGATAGCCGACTGTCTCAGAATGTTACTCGCGACTGATGCCGGGACCGGTTTTATCCATGAATCATTCAACAAGGACGATGCCGGTAATTTCACGCGCCCGTGGTTTGCGTGGCAAAACACTTTGTTTGGAGAGCTTATCATGAAATTGGTCAACGATGGAAAGCTCGACTTGCTTAATTCACTCTGATACTAACTTTAAATATTAATAAACGATGATTGAAAAAGCACCAATCGTATTCAAGCCCTATTTGAAAAGCGTAATCTGGGGCGGTAATAAAATTTGTAATTACAAAGGCATTGAACAGCCGGAACCGAATATCGGTGAAAGTTGGGAAATATCAGCGGTGCCTGGTCATGTTTCAGTCGTGGCTGAAGGCCCGTACAAGGGCAAGACTCTGACCGAACTGATTGACGCTTTTGGCGCGGAACTGCTCGGTGAGAAGGTTGTTGATAAGTACGGAGAAAACTTCCCGTTGCTTATCAAGATCATAGACGCGGCCGACAATCTGTCGGTCCAGGTCCATCCTGACGATGATCTTGCAAAAGAGCGTCACAACAGTCTTGGCAAGACCGAGATGTGGTATATAATTGATGCCGATAAAGATGCCAAGATCTTTGCCGGTCTCAATACAAAGATGACCCCCGAAGAGTATGCGGCTCGTGTAGCCGACGGCACATTCGCCCGGACTCTTGCGGTTCATGACTCTCATCCGGGTGATGTGTTTTTCCTCCCGGCAGGTCGTGTGCATGCTATCGGAGCCGGAAACCTTCTTGCCGAGATTCAGGAATCGAGTGATATCACTTATCGCATCTATGACTATGACCGCCGGGATGCTCAGGGTAACACACGCGAACTGCACACCGAGCTCGCCAAAGACGCAATAGACTACAATGTGAGTGATGAATATAAAAGTCCGCGTCCTGACGACAATGTCGCCGACTGCAAAATCGTATCGTGTGACCATTTCACAACTAACCGTGTAATCGTCGACGGCGAGATCGATTTGACATTCTCTCAGCAATCGTTTACAGTTATTATCTGCATAGACGGCAATGCCGAACTCGTCTATCCTGCCGGGAAAATGCAGATAAGTCGGGGAACAAGTGTATTGGTTCCGGCAGCCTTGTCGTCTCTAAAAGTCTCAGGCAAGGCTACGCTGATTACAACCCAGTCAGTCTAAGGCTCCCTTTCCCCGGTATTATCATATATAGGGAAACTGACAAAAAGATTTGTAAAAAATAAATACCGGCTGTGCTTATTTGATTGAGCACAGCCGATATTGTAAATATGGAGCTAATTATGGTAGTCTATCTGCCTTATCAATCATCAATATTGAAGGCGCCTTCTCCACCCTTAACAGGCCATCCGGGATTCTGATATATCACAGATGTTTCTACGTTTTTACGGTCAACCGAGGCATTAACAAATGCGCTATAACCGATTGGCGACAGATAATGCGCACGAGTGAAGGTCAGACCATCCCACACGAGATTTTCGGCGCGGCTGATCTGGAAGGGACGCACATAGGCACTATTCTCTTTCGGTGACATATTGCCGTTGCTGCCTGAAGGATCAACAACCGGATCGATATATACGCCGTCAGCATTCTTTATCGCCAGATCAGATGTGGGATCGTTATAGACTGTGCCCCAGTATTTAATACCTTCAATCTGATAAGGATTTTTGATGAGTTGGTCAAGGGCTGCCCAACGACGGAGGTCCATCAAGCGGAGAGCCTCGGCGCAGAGTTCGTTGCGACGCTCGCGGCGCACGTTGTAAAGTGTAGCTGATACATAAGCACCTTGAGTATATGCGCCCCAGTCGCCTTTAGCTTCTTCGGCCATATTGGTCGCAGCGATGGTCTTGTTGTAATCCTCGTCAACGTAAGCGCGGCGACGCAAGGCTTTCCAATAGTTGTCGGCAGTGCCGTCAACGTTTCCTTTGAGTTCAACACACGCTTCCATATAATTGAGGAGCGCTTCAGAGGCGCGGAATATGATGGAGGCTGTTACGGACTGAAGGTTGCCCTGAGCCTCTTTGTAATCATAACCTTGGCCTTTCTTGATTGCAAAACCTGTTGTACAGCGTGTGTTGTTATCGGCGCTGAACATCCAGTTCATATTATAGTAGCTGGGTGTAACGCCGTCAAGGCCGAGAGAAATCACAGATTGGTCATCTTTTGTGAAGATAGTCAATCGTGAGTCGCGATTCTGGAGAGTAGCAGCGATACCTTGGTTTTCCCATTCAGGGTCATAGCCTGAGCCTTCGGCATAGATTGGCAGACCGTTGCGCATAAGGAATGAATTGACCATACCGCGAGTCCATCCCGAACCACCTGCGTTCTTCTGGAACTGAGCCTGGATCTGAGTGGCGAGATTCTGAGTGAGGCTGTATGATCTGTAGAGCAACACTTCGCTGTATTTGCTCGGGTCAACAGCGCAGAACATACAATAATAAGGATTAGCCTCAGTGAAACCTGCTGTCATGCCTTCACGGGCATCTGTATTCTGAACAAGATTGTCAACATACTTATCTCCAACAGCTTTGGCCGAAGTCATAGCTTCAGTAAGGAAATAACTAATCTCGGTGTCGATATTGAAGCCATCAAGCATGCTGTTGTCGCCGGGCCATCCTTTGCCGCCGGGGACGAGAGCTGTGCCTTTGTGGCTCTTGAGCCAAGTACCCTCGAAGAGAGCCACGCGGCTACGGAAGAGATTAGCGGCATCTTTGCTAAGACCATTCTTGCCATAGGAAGATGTTTCGGGCAGATATTGGATCGCTTTGGTCAGGTCATCCAATATATGACGGGCCACTTTATTGCGCGGCTGGCGTTTTGACGCCTCAAGGAGTACATCCATATCATCGGGAAGCACGTCGTCGATAATGGGATAGTCGCCCACTTCAGAATAGTACTGCCAATAAGCATAGGCACGGAAGAAGTAACCTTCGCCAAGGGCTTGATTGATGAGCGCTTCAGAGCCGCTTATGCTGTTGTTGGCGATGGCTTCCTCAGTATTCTTCAGGAAATAATTGAGTGAACGGATATTTCCGAACGACCAGTTTTCAGTACCGCTGCCAACACGCCATTCGCCCGGTACCCACATATTGCCAATTGTGCGGAACACTTGGTTGTCAGTGCCGTTGTCTGAGGAGAATGTGCCAAGCTGATATGTGTTGTTTGAGTGGCTGGGCAGAAGCGTATAGAAATTGAGGGTATAAGCCTGAAGATTGGCAGGGGTATTGAAGAAATTCTCCGGAATCAGCTTGTCTTCCGGCTGCTGGTTCAAGTAGTCGTTACAGCCGGTGAGGCCAACTGCCGCTACCACTGCTATGGCTGAACTAATATATTTATTCATAATAAGAGACCTTTTTTAGAATGTTACGTTAAGACCGACTGAGAAAACACGTGAAATTGGATAAACCTTGGCAAAACCGTAGGCTTTGTCATAAGCTTCGATAAGTTCGGGGTCACCCATCTTAGTGAATTTGGTGATATTGGCAAGGTTTTCACCCGAAACGAAGATACGAGCACGCTCGATATAGATCTTGCGGGTGAGGGCTGAAGGAAGAGTGTAGCCGAGCGTCACATTCTTCAGGCGGCAATAAGCCGCATTCTGTACATATTGAGTCTGAGTTGTGGTGTTATTAGGACCGCCCCAGTTTACGCGAGGCAGATAAGAGTCAACGTTCGGACCGAGGGGGTCAGTAGTATCGGCCGGACGGAAGTAGTCGGTATGAGGCTCAAATACCACGGCCTGCCATTTACCGATGCCGCATGCGCCGAACATCATAGCACCACTCGCCCAGTAATCGCGTTTCATTGTGCCCTGGAAGAACACCTTGAGGTCGAAACCTTTCCACTGAGCTTCAAGATTGAGACCGAAGTTGTATCGGGGAGTGGTATTACCGATTACGCTAAGGTCACCATGATCACCGAGGGTGTTGGAACCATTGTCGATTACACCGTCACCATTGAGGTCGGCATACATCATATCACCGGCCTGCCAGCCTGTGCCGAAGCGGTTCTGACCTGTGCGAGGATTTGTGGGAGCCTGGCCATACTTCTTGGTATAGTTGGCGTCGAGAGCGTCAAGGTGAGCGTTCATCTGATCATTTGACTTGGCGATGCCGACTGATGTATATCCCCAGATGTCACCGAGTTTACCGCCGCTGTAGTAAGTGCCAAGACCGTATGTGTCATTGGTGGGATATTCGTCAACGGTGGTGGTGTGGTCGTAGAGATTGAATGTTACGCCGTAGCTGAAGTCTTCGATGCGGTCACGCCAACTGATAGAGAGCTCCCAGCCTTTAGAGGTCATGGAGAGGTTGTTTGTGTTAGGCACGGTAGCACCGAATACTCCGGGGAGAACATAGCCGGGACCTACCATATCTATCGTCTTGCGGTTGTAGTAGTCAACTGTACCTGTCAAGCGGTTGTTAAAGAGAGACCAGTCAAGACCGATGTCCCAAGTGCGGTTCTTCTCCCAAGTGAGTGAAGAAGAGACAAGACCGGGCATAGTGGCGATAGCATTTTTGTTGCCGTTGATAAGCCAGGTTGAAGAATTGCCGGAGTAGCCCATTGTCACGTAGGTAGGATACCAGTTGTCTGTATTCTGGTTGCCAAGCTTACCCCAAGAGTAGCGGAGCTTGAGCTGATTGCATGTCCCGGTGAAGTCTTCCCAGAATGATTCGTTTGCGATATTCCAACCGAGTGAGAACGATGGGCTCCATGTCCAGCGGCTATCTGCGCGGAAACGTGACGAACCGTCGTAGCGGAGGTTGCCTTCAACGAGGTAACGACCTTTGTAGTCGTAGTTGACACGGCCGAAGAAGCCGGCGGTTGACCATGCGTCTTCACCGCCGCTCACGTTAGTGGAAGTGCCGTCGGTCATAGAGAGGAACGGAAGACGGTTGATAATGCCGTTGCGTTGAGCCGAGAACCATTTCTGCTTGTACCATTCGCTCTGGAAACCGGCCATGATCTTAAATTCGTTGTCTTCGTTTACATTAAAGCTGTAAGTGCCGTAAACGTTGGGGTTGAAATAGTTGGCGCGACGGCTGTACTCGGTGATGCGTGAACCTGTGCCACCGCCGCCGTAGGGGAAGCCGTTGGGGTTATTGTTGTATGCAACGCCGTCACAGTCCCAGCCGTAGCACTGCTGAAGCACCTGGCTCTCATTGTAGTGGAGTGAACGGTAGTTGAATTCAGCATTTACGGTAAGACCGGTGATAGGGGTGAGGACGAAAGTGAACTGATGGTCGAGTTTATCTTCGAGAGTATCGTAGCGACCGCCGTTTTCCATCGCATCAATAAATGACTCAACTACAGGATTGCCGTTGGGGTCATGAGTGGGTATAATAGGCCAGTAACGGGCAATGTTGTGATAGAGTTCGTTGCTTGAAGCGTCGTTGACGAATGAAGGCGCGTCATAATGACCGCGATACCAGCGAGAGCTGTAGCCGAAGCGTATCCAGTCAGCAACCTGCACGTTGATTTTGCCGTTAAGTGTATAACGTTGTAAGTTGTCTTTGCCATAACGGAGGTTACCGTCCTGCGAAAGAATATTACCGGAGAAATAGTAGTTATACTTTTCAGTACCGCCGTTTATCGAAATATTGTGTTCCTGAGAGAAGGGAGTGGTGCCGAAATGTTCGTCGAGCCAGTCAGTGTTACCTATAGGGAGGATGTCTGTTTCATCCCAAACTTCCCAGTGGTTGTTGGTCGGATTGCGGAACATTGTAGCCTTTGACGGATCAGCCACGACTTCTTTCAATTTATTCAGATAGTCTTGTGAGAACCAATTCTGGCCGTTGTTGTTGGCCGCCTGATTCATAACGCTGGCCCATGTCCAGGAATCAGCCATTTTAGGCATGCCGACAGCGTGGCTCCAACGGAATGAATCGCTGTAGCTAACTGAAACTTTGCCATCTTTACCGGTGCGTGTTGTGATGAGGATTACACCGCCTGCAGCGCGAGAACCGTAGATAGACGAAGCTGCAGCGTCTTTAAGAATAGAGATGTTTTCTACGTCGGCCGGGTTGAGCTGGTTGATGTCGCCTTCCATACCGTCGATTAGCACGAGGGGGCTAACGGTCGAGCCAGAACCGATCGTTCCCGTGCCGCGGATATTCATTGTACGGGCTGCACCGAGCTGACCGCCGCGAGCTGCGCCAAGCACGTCGAGACCGGCTGCCATGCCCTGGAGAGCGTCGGCAACTGTGTTGACGGGTCGGGCGGCAATCTCTTTGCCGGATACAGTAGTAACGGCGCCGGTGAGGTTGGCTTTCTTCTGAGTACCGAAACCTACGACAACGACTTCGTCGAGTGAATTGGTGGCGTCTTCGAGGACAACTTTAAGGTCAGAGCCATCCCACACTACATCTGCAGGTTTGTAGCCTACGTAGCTAACGCGGAGTGTTGATCCCTCTGTGACATTTTTGATGGCAAATGCACCTTCGATGTCAGTTACGGTAGCGTTGTTAGTCCCGACAACAAGTACCTGCGCTCCAATCAGAGGGTCGCCTGTCGCATCTTCCACAACACCTGTGGCAGTACCGACTTGAGGGGTTGGTGACGCGGATGCGTTCAATGACCATCCCGTCAGAAAGCAAAGGGTGATAAGCAAGGCTGTCAGTGACTTAAGCCGCTTACCTGCTTCTTTAAAATTGTGATACATGATAAGTTTGAGTGTTAAGGTAATTAATTTGGTTATGTTGATTAGATTTAAATAGTTGGAACGTTTTGTTATTAAATTTTTCCAAAATTAAACAAAAATTTACCCCCCCCCGAAATATTTAACGTAATATAACATATTATAACCTTGAATAACTTTCTAAAGCGGTTATCCCTGTGATATAAGCATATATAAAAAG
>CAMWNL010000044.1 GCA_947175585.1 uncultured Bacteroidales bacterium
GTTACTCTTTGACGAGCCGTTAATTTCAAACGCGGCTTCCCACGGAGCATCGAATTTACACTCCACCAAAACATTGAGCACATCGCGCTTACCGGAAGTCGTATCGGGTATCGCCGCAATGTCGATAGAGTTGAATATGCCGAGCTGCGACAGATTGGTCTGGGTGCGGTTCATGTTTCTCACCGAGAATATGCGGCCTGGACGGAAGGTGACGTTTTCGGTTATCAGTTTGTGACGCAGCTTTGACGGACGCATCTGGATAAGCGTGGCTCTCGGCAGGCTGATAGTATCAGGTTCTCCCCCACCCGAATGTCGGTTGGCAATCACTGTAACCTTACCGGTCTTGTACTGTCTCATAGCTATTTCAGGCGCATTAGATGCAAGCATGATTTTCATCAGCACATGACCCGGCTCGGCAACACTGTCGGCAAGATACTCTATATACTCCGGCCGGAAAAAGTAATATCCACGATTACGGAGAGTGTTAGTGATCCTTGTACGCGCTATATTGAGCGAATCAGTCGAATATCTCATTTCTGAGTTGAGATAGGGATCCTTCATCACAAGCGAATCAATCATGTGGGCGAGCGCATTGCTGTCAGGCAACAATTCTATTACCTTCATCGGATAAGCAGGACCCGGAGTAATCGTGTATTTAATCTTGGCCTTGCGCGGATTGCGGCCTTTGACAAGCTCATAAGTAGCGGTGCCTCTGAAAAATCCGTTATTGTCAAGGATTTCATCAATCATGTGGGTACGCACTTCGGGGCGCACATCCGACACAAGCACCGGTTCGGCCACAAGTTTCTCATAAAGCCAATGCTTGATGCCCGAAGGAGGGTTACTCCAGTTATTGTAGACCCATAGCCCGAGAGGAAAGGGATAATGCCATCCTAACAGTTTCCAATAGTTGTTGGGCGGCACATTGACAGCATCTTTTATCGTAGACTCAAGATCCACCGGGATCTTGACGGAGTCATTGACGAACTCCACTTTCTTGAGACCGTTATAAAGAATTTCGTCCTTGGGTATACGACGCGTGGTCGAACACGCCGCGAATATGACACAAGCCAACGCCACAGCTGCGCAGCGCACAGTATTTTTATTATATAACAAGTTCACACCTCTCATTTTTTCTTGGATCTTCTGGGTCTTAAGAATTTAAACATATCAACAAGATGGTTGAGTTTTTTACGATAGACAAAACCCACACCTGTCTGAGTAATCTCGCCTTCGAGTATACTTTCGTAACCTGTGTGACGGAATATGCGTACATACATCGTGTGACCCTTGTTAAGGTAGTAGTCAAACGATATGTCGTTGATAAGATTCTGCGAGAAGTTTTCGTCAGCATCAGCGTCGGTCGAATAGTTACCGCCGATGACAATCTTAAATCGGTCGTTAAAGAGTGATTTGGACACCTGATAGCTGTAGCTCGTCGTCTGCGAGCTCGAACCGTCGATTGTGCGGTCATACTGGTTTATGCCGAAACTGATGTCGACACCCTTCACATTGTTTGCCATCCAGCTGTTGAGCTGAGATTCGAGGAATGAGTAGAGAGCATTGCCCGTTATCGACGCGTCGCCCTTGGTGCCCGGTCCGGTGTAGATGCCATAAAGCAACATGTTCATCGCCTGGTTGGCGCGTTGGTCAGGACTCATGGACTGAAGTTCATTGGCCACTGTCACATCATCTTCAGTCGAGAGGTCAAAGGCCACATCCATGCGGTCGAGCGAACCGGTGACATTGAGCATCACGTCGAAATCGACGAGTCGCGAATTCTGACCCGATTGCGTCACATTAGCCTTTATTACATCGGTAGCGTGAATGTTGAGAGTCGGATTCATCACATCACCGTTGAAAGCAATGTAGCTGTTATCGTCAAACGCGAAATTCTTTTCCGACATCAGTGGAGGCGAATATCTTACATAACCCTGATTGATATTGAGTCGACCTGTCATGCGGCCGTCGCTGATGGGCGACATTGTGTAGTTGACAGTGCCGTCTGCTTCAATCTGGGCGCGGTTTTTACCGTCTGACGAGAGATTGACTCCGATGGTCGTGCCGTTTTCTATAGTCAGTGAAGCATCGAGAATAAGACCCATCGATGACTCAGTGATACTGTCAGCCATCATTACTGCTGTCGAGTCAGTGAAATTGACAAATTTAACCATATCGCCGGTCGACTGCGACGCTATCACGTTGGTCGCGTCAGGGATGACGTAAGTCACATTGGTCGGCGGCATGATGCGCAGATCGGCATTGACAAACAGGAGCTTCATATCACCATGGACACGCGAGTCAAGCGAAATGAACGCCTTGCCATAGATATCCGAGCCTTTGCGTGTACGGTTGGAGTTGACGAGCTGCATGTTGTTGGCGTTCATGCGCAAATCTATCTTAGGCGACGCCATTGACGATATATCAACCGTGCCGTCAATCATCAGCGGATTGTCATTGACACCCTTTATAGAGAATTTATCAAAACTTACCAGATTATCTACAACCGGAATCTTCACATCACTGAACTCATACTCCGTGCCTGTCATATTCAGAAATATCGCAGTGCTGTCAAAATCTATGAAACCGTTGAAAATGGGAGCTTTCTCATCTCCTGATATCCGCATCGTGCCGTTGAGCACACCACGCAGTTTGGCCATGCGCGGAGGCAGAAACGGATTGACTGTCGCGAGCGGAAATCTAATCATCGAGAAATCGAGGTTATAGGGAGAAGTAGAGGTGCTGTCGTTCAACGCTCCGGCCAGAGTCATGGTCTTCAAACCGTCGACATAGATGTCAGATTTGGCATATAGAGTGCCGCCGGGACGGGTGGTCACGTCAAAGTCCATCTTAAAGTCTCCGACCTTCTCCTTACCGTAGAAGAATTTATCAATAATCACATCGCCGACACCATTAAGATTGCCATCGACCTGACGTAAAGTGATATCAGCGGTGACGTCACCGCTGATCGGCGGTGCAAAGGGGTTGATCGACACCCAATCGGCAATATGAATGTCAGTCAGAGCGATGTTCAAGTCTTCCTGATCCTCTGAGCCGGGAACATGTTGAGTCAATATTGACAACTGGCTACCGCCGCCGTTCATCACCAGATTGGCATCTATATGCCTGGTGACGATATTATATGATATAAAATTATCCTTATTGACCTTCCAGTCCTGATAGCCGATAACTTGATCAATCGGGGTCATGCGTAATGTCGCAACAGAATCTTCGAGAGAAGCCTTCATGCCGACATCAAAACCCTGTTTGCCTGATATGTTGCTCTGACGGAATCTCAGACCTACCTCGTTATGGATAAAATAACCGCCGAGGTTGACATGCGCCCAGCTGTCAAATGTGCCGGGCTGGTTTTCCACCTTGCCATTGAACACCAGAAACTCTCCCTCCTGTGTGACATCGAATGCTATCGTGTCAAGACGGGTAGTGCCGGTGATGAATCTCAACATCTTTGAGTCGAGATTGAAAGTCGAATCGTTTGACGCCGTGATATCAATCTTTTTGAAATTCATCTTCTTGGAAAGAAGTATGTCGTTGAGAGCATTGTTTGTGCCGGCTCTCATGTCGAGATCAAATTTAGGCATAGCCGCCTGTATCTCCTCGACGTTATATATTTTTGCAGCAATCTGGCGGTTGAGGACATCAGAGGTGGCAGTGAAGCGAGCCATCAGCGAATCAAGCGAACAGGGCGACGAGAAATGAGCTGTCAAATCGCGATTGTTGAGCGATAAATCGGTGACAGAATCATTAGCCGACAGATTGGCGAGAACATTTGAAACAGTGATATGACTCGCCGGCTGAACGAAATCAAAATCATTCAGCTTAAGACTCGCATTAATAACGTTGGACTTGGGGTCGACAGAAGCATTTCCTGACAGACTGAACGACAGCGTAGTTTCAAGATCAGCCATCTTGAGGGCAAGCAAATCGATGTCATCTCCTGAAGCGTTCAGTGTCCAGTCATAAGGCAGTGTACTGAGATTGCCGTCAGCGGTCAACCTTATGTCAGTGTCAGGATTGTCGGAATGGAGATCAAGATGACCCTTACCGTGAGCAAGATTTACATTAGCGAAGATATCGCGATAGATATAGTCGGCATATTGGGCGCTCTTCACCTCCAGTTTAGCATCGGTTGTCATCGTTGAATCAAACGGATTATAACCCTTTCCGGCTGCCTGAAGCGAAGCTGTCACGTCTGCGGCTCCAAGATTAGGCATGAAAGTCTGAATCGGAAAATCCTTCACATCGAGATTTGCCTTATAGCTCTCTCCGCGTGAATTCCAGTTACCGTTAAGCGCCAGTTGGCCGCTACCGGTCTTAATTTTGACATTGCCGTTGACATTGCCCGAGCGCATATTGACATGTCCGTTGAGAGCCATGCGCGGAATATTGAATTCCTTACCGGCCTCCTTGCCCATTATGCTGTTTTTCACACCGTTAAGATTGATCACATTGCCTGATAAAGCGATGTCACCAAAGATATTGTTCATATCAGTGAGATTGCCTACATAGCCGTTGCCCTTGATGCTGACACAACCGTTAAGTGTAAGCGCGAGGCGGTCAATATCGAGACGTCCCATCGTGCCGTCGAGGGCTATGCCAAGTCCGAGTTGATTCTGAGCCGGAATCGTCACGAGATATGGCAGAAAGGCAGGGAACATCTTCCGCAAATCGGCAATACCTACTCCACCGTCTGCATCAAGTTTTATCGGCAGACTAGGGTCTCCCATCAGATCGCCCATGCCCATCAGCATATCGACATCGAGGTCTGTAGTCTCAGTGTTGATCTTAAAATCTTTAAGATACATCGCCGCAGAATCGAGTGCAAAAGTTCCATCGACATTCAGGCGAACGCCGCAGCGCTCTGTGCCCGATAATTTTAACGGCAGGCGCAGCGTGGTAGCCTGATCATAGAAGTTGCTGACCGATAGGTCTAATGAATCGACAGCAATATAGGCGAAATCCAGACCCGGCGTCGGTGACAGACCGCGAGTGGTGTAAAGAGCTTTTGAACCTGTGAAAGCAATTGAATCTATTTCGATAGTCCAGGGAGCCGAAGCAATAGAGTCAGAAGTCTCGACTACCGGGGTAGCCGCGACCGTAGCAGAATCAGGAGCAATGTATGCAGCCGCAAGTCCGCTGCCCGTAAACTCTTTGAGTCTGACGGTCTGAGCCATCAGATCAATCATACCGTCAGCCAGTACACCGTCGGCAATCGTAGTCCCGAGCGAGTCAATGGCCGGGAGAAGACGCATGTTATAGGTAAAATCCTTCAGGCCGAGGCGACCGAGGCGTATGCTCATTTCAGAGGGGTCAGACGGAGGAGTAGCCACAGCAGCGGTGTCGGGAGATATTACCATGTCGACTGTCACACCGTCGAGCATACCCTGCTCGATGTCAATAGCCATATTTTCCAGCCTGACACTTACGGGTTGCAAGTCGAGACTGCGGGCGTTGACAACCATATACATTGCGGAGTCGGGAGCACCCATGACGAAACGTCCGTCAGACAGCTTGATCTCACTCACCTTTGCCTCACCTTTGAGCAACGGCCACAATGAGACAGATGCCGTCAACTCGGAAGCGGCTATAACTGTGTCACCTTGTTGAACAAGACTGAGTCCGCTCAGCGTCAGATCGAGCGGAAACCCGACTTTAAAACGGTCGAGCGTCATCGTCACACCTTCGTGACGGTTCATTTGCTCAACTATTCTTGAACGAAGTGACTCCTGAAGCCAGGGCGAATATAACGCGAGGATAGTTCCGACCACAAGCAGCACGACTGCCATTATGGTCAAAGACAGCACTTTGAAAATCTTTCTTATTACAGTAACAGGTTTCACTGTTGGTTATGAATTAGCGATTGATGAATGTTATATTTAAGTAATAACCAAATAACACTGCCGATGGTTTTCTCAATCCACGGCAAAAATAGCTAATCCCCACCTCTCCTGCAAAAAAAGTTTAGCCGCTACGCGTTATAGCGGTCCTATAATTCATGAGGCTAAACTATATGGCTTTTCGGGGTGATGTTGGAACGGCGAAGCATGCGGCGGTCGCGGCGCGAAAGTTGCTTGCGCGGTATTGAATTGGACATGTCACTTGATGCTGATGGTTCTTCAGTCGCAACCGGCATGACCTCTGACTCCGGCTCAAGTATTATTTCAGAGTTGGCAAGGTTAAGCAACGCTCTGTCTGTAGACTTGGTAGAGTCATGAGCAACAATGAGAAACGATAGTTTATATCTGACCTGTAGAGCGACAAGGCGCTTCATGACATGAGCCGCCGAAGCATTGCGTCCGAACGAGAGGGCGGCGATGCGTGTCACAGAGTCAATGACAAACGTACGCACCTCAGTTGTCTTTACCGCCTCCTCGATGCCGGCTATGACGATATCAGCATAATCAGTCGGGTCTTCGGGCGATTCGAATTCCGGCGTAAATATATATAGATTAGAAGCTCCGGCAATCTTATCACAATAATTCTCGGCATGGCTCTCAGTGTTGATGAAGATGACATCGCGCTCGTCTGACGAGATAGCGATAGCTATGTCAATCGCCGACTCTGATTTATCTGTCTGACGGGGACCGTGAAGCAAGCAGGTAGTGAACTCTTTCCAAATGTTCTTATACAAGAATGATACTTTTTGAGCAATCTGTGAAAACTGGGTTGAATTGATAAATTTGTTTTTCATAATGCAAAGTGTGTTTGAGTTAAATAATTTTACATGGCGAAATTACAATTACCATTTTACATAAGCAAATATTTTCGGCAAAAAATTACATTTTAATGCCGATAAAATGCAATAATCACACTTTTATGTCACATAAATGTCAGTGATAAATTTGGGAAAGGGCGAAATTATGGCTATATTTGGCATTATTTTAACGCCCATAAAATGATATACCTGAAAATTGATGACAATGCAACACGGCGGCTGCCATTTTACCTCGCAATGGAGGAATGGGCAGCCAAACGCCTGCCTGCAGCCGACTACTTTTTCAGCTGGCAAGTCAATCCGACGGTGATTTTCGGGCGTAATCAGCGAATAGACACCGAAGTCAATCTCGATTATTGCCGTGAAAACAATATCGAGACATATCGACGTAAGAGCGGAGGAGGCTGTGTGTTTGCCGACCGGCACAACATAATGTTTTCATACATAACTCCGTCAGAGCACGTCACGACAACATTCAACCGCTACACGGAGATGGTCGCCGAAATGTTGCGATCACTCGGCGTCGACGCCAAAGCCAGCGGCCGCAATGACATCACGATCGAGGGGCGGAAAGTGTCGGGAAATGCTTTTTACCATATCCCCGGGCGGAGTATCGTCCACGGCACGATGCTCTATGACACAGATCTGCGTCACATGGCGAACGCAATCACTCCTTCGCGTTCGAAACTCGAATCAAAACAGGTCAAGTCGGTCGAAGCCCACATCACCACACTCAATCAGCATCTCGACATAGACATTGATGAATTTCACCGCTATGCAATCGAGCACCTCACCGACAGTCAAATCAGCTTAACTGCAAAACAACTTGCTGAAATCGAGTTACTTTCCCGGCCATACTACGAACCTGAATGGATATTCGGCCGCCGAAGCGAAGCAACTATCCGACAAAGCAAACGCGTAGACGGAGCCGGAGAGTTTGCAATCGGAATCACACTGCGTGACGGGCGCATCGCCGACATCAATATCGAAGGCGATTTTTTCCTGCTGTCAGACCTCGACTCCACCTTGTTGGCCCGCCTGAGAGGAGTAAGATATTCACGCCGCGAAATCGAGGATACGTTGGCAGCCACAGACACGTCGCAAACAATAGCCGGGCTGACAACCGGACAATTTATAGAATTAATCATTTAAATAAACATATCTCATCTATATCATGAGCGAAAATCTAAAGAAAACCTGTCTCCACGACCTTCACACAGGTCTCGGCGCACTTATGAGTCCATTCGGCGGCTTTGATATGCCGATACAATATGCCGGCATCGAAGAGGAACACCGCGCAGTGCGCAATGACTGCGGTGTGTTTGATGTTTCACACATGGGCGAAGTCGCTGTCAGCGGTCCCGACGCCGAACGATTTGTAAATCATATCTTCACAAACGACGTCACCGGCATGTGTGCCGGAAAAGTAATCTACGGCATGATGCTTCATCCTACCGGCGGAGTCGTTGACGACCTGCTTGTCTACAAGCGCGGCGAGAATGATTTCTTCCTGGTAATCAATGCTTCAAATATTGATAAGGACGTCGATTGGATTGTAAGTCACGCCGAGGGTTATGACATAAAAATCGACCATCAGAGCGACCGATGGGCCGAACTCGCCGTGCAGGGGCCAAACTCTGAAAAGGTGATGCTCGACGTGCTCGGACTCGACGGCTCAGACCTCGGTTTCTATACATTCAAGACCATAGGCGACGTAATCGTGAGCCGCACAGGATATACGGGTGAAGACGGTTTCGAAATTTATGCCGATGCAGAGACTATCCGCGAATATTGGCAGAAACTCATTGACGCCGGTGTGCAGCCATGCGGTCTGGGATGCCGCGACACATTGCGTTTCGAAGCCGGACTGCTGCTCTACGGCGATGAACTTGCCGACGACATCACCCCAATCGAAGCCGGTCTCGGTATCTTCGTAAACGTCGAAAACCCTTATTTCATCGTCCGCGACGCGCTCGCCGCCCAGAAAGCAGAAGGCCCTGCGCGAAAAATCGTGGGTATCGAAGTCGAAGGTCAGGCAATAGCGCGTCACGGCTACGAGGTGCTCGACGCTGAAGGCCGCGTTGTAGGTTCAGTGACAACCGGATACCACTCAATCACTCTTGACCGTAATAT
>CAMWNL010000045.1 GCA_947175585.1 uncultured Bacteroidales bacterium
GAGCACACGCTCAACCTCACCGCCGAAGTCGGCGTGGCCCGGAGTGTCGATAATATTAATCTTAGTGTCTTTATAATTGATAGACACATTTTTAGACAGGATTGTTATGCCGCGTTCACGCTCAAGGTCATTGTTGTCAAGGATTAATTCACCTGCGTTCTGATTATCGCGGAAAAGGTGTCCGGCCAACAGCATTTTATCAACGACAGTAGTCTTGCCGTGGTCGACGTGGGCTATAATAGCGATGTTTCTGATATTCTGCATTGATTGCTTGATTTTGTCAGACGACAAAGTTACGAAAATTTTACGTAATTTTGTACATCCTACTATAAAGTGACCATCCCATGAAAAAAGTTTTATCACTAATTTTAAGTTCATTTATTGTTTCTACGGCCTGCGCCAACGAACTGACACTTAAATTTGACCGACCGGCAGATTTCTTTGAGGAGACATTTGTCATCGGTAACGGCAGCCAGGGGGCGATAGTCTACGGCAATCCTTATCGCGAAAGAATTTCGCTCAACGACATCACGCTATGGAGCGGAGAGCCTGACACGGCTGCATATAATCCCGGAGCATACAGGTATCTTGAGGAGGTGCGTCAGGCTCTCAGTGAAGGGGATCACACCCGGGCAGAGTCTCTCCAGTATAAAATGCAGGGACACAACAGTCAGTATTACCAGCCTCTCGGCAACCTGTATATTGATTTTAAAGATCAGTCACCGGCCGGCAATTATCAAAGGCAACTTGACCTGAACACAGCGATAGCGAGTGTCAGTTACACGAAGGGCGACAATGAAGTGATGACCGAGTATCTTGCATCGGCTCCCGACAGTCTGATAGCTGTGCGTCTCACTTCTTCACAACCAATGTCTCTGACGCTGTCATTTGAATCTCTGCTGCCGCACGAAACCGCAGTCACATCGTCGGGCATAACTGCAGACGGGTATGCACCTTACGGCTTTGAGTTCACAAGGGAGAACGGACGTAATGTCGAGAAAATGCTTTTCGATCCACGAAGAGGGATACATTTCAGGGCAAACGTCACCGCGGTATCGGAAACAGGCACGGTGACTGTGTCAGGCAAGAGTCTGGAGGTCAGCGATGCGAAAGATGTGACAGTCTATATCACGATGACGACCAATTTTGAATTACCGACGATAAATCCGGCAAATTCGCTTAGAGACTACAAGGGCATCGCAGATGCCAGACGAGATAACGCACTGAAGCAATCGTTTGACGACATAGCGTCACGTCACACCGAAGACTACGGCAAACTTTTCTCAAGAGTCAATATCGATCTCGGAAAGTCAGACCCGAGACTGAGTAATCTGACAACCGATGTCAGGCTTAAGACCTATTACGACAATCACAGTTATGATCCCGATCTCGAAGAGTTGTATTTTCAGTTCGGGCGTTATCTGCTGATAAGTTGCTCGCGCACACCAAATGTGCCGGCAAATCTTCAGGGGCTATGGAATGAACAGACCTACGCGCCCTGGCGATCGAATTACACAGTCAATATCAATCTTGAAGAAAACTATTGGCCTGCCGAGGTGACGAATCTCAGCGAACTGCATTATCCGCTACTGTCATTTGTCAACCGGATGCAGACAACGGGTAGAACCACTGCCAGGGAATACTATAACATCGAAAGAGGATGGTGTGGAGCTCACAACAGTGATATCTGGGCCATGACCTGTCCGGTCGGTCACGGCTACGATCATCCGCAGTGGGCAAACTGGAACATGGGCGGCGCATGGCTGTCGACTCATATATGGCACCATTATCTTTTTACGAAGGACAAGCAGTTTCTGAATGAGTATTACCCTGCTCTGAAAGGCGCGGCGGAGTTTTGTCTGGAATGGCTTGTCGAGGATGCTGACGGTAATCTGATAACATCTCCGTCAACGTCGCCTGAGAATAACTTTATCTCGCCGGACGGTCACTCAATCGCGACAAGTGCAGGATGTACGGCTGATCTCGCGATAATACGCGAATGTCTCGCTGACGCGCGTGACGCAGCCAACGAACTGGGAAAGGACAGGGAGTTTGCAGCTGAAACCGATGCCGCATTATCAAAGCTCGCCCCATATAAAATCGGCGCATCAGGTCAGTTGCAGGAATGGGCCGAGGACTTTAAGGAGCAAGATCCGCAACACCGTCATCAATCACATCTCTACGGACTATTTCCGGGCAACCATATCACAATCGGCGGTACGCCGGAGATAGCAGCCGCAGCGTCGAAGACTCTTGAAATCAAGGGTGAGAATACTACCGGCTGGAGTACGGGCTGGCGTGTCAATCTGCTGGCTCGGCTCGCTCAAGCAGATAAGGCTTACTCGATGTACAGAAGACTGCTGAAATATGTGAGTCCTGACAAGTATAACGGTCCGGATAAACGACGCGGAGGCGGAACATATCCCAACCTGCTCGACGCACATTCGCCATTTCAGATCGACGGTAATTTCGGAGGTACGGCAGGCGTCGCCGAAATGCTGATGCAGTCTACTCCTGAAGATATAACATTACTGCCCGCGATACCCGACAACTGGGCAACCGAAGGCAGTTTTGAAGGTCTTCGCGCGAGAGGCGCGTTTACGGTAGATGCAAAATGGGCGAAGGGGAAGGTAAAGACATTTACCATTTCGTCTGACAAAGGCGGCAATACCACAGTCAACGCAAACGGCATGGCTTATCCGATCTCTCTGAAGCCCGGAGAGTCAAAGACAATCAATCTCTGATAACGGTAGCAGTGGCGAGGGAGGCGATGCCTTCCTCGCGGCCTGTGAAACCGAGACGCTCGGTCGTAGTGGCCTTGACCGAAACGCGGTCGATGTCGAGACCCAGGTCTTCGGCCACGTTGGCCTGCATCCGCTCGATGTAGGGCAGCATTTTGGGAGCCTGTGCAATAATAGTGATATCAACATTTGAGGGACGGTAGCCGCGCTGACCGATGATGCGGACAACTTCGCGCAGAAGCATACGAGAATCAGCACCACGCCAACGCTCGTCAGTGTCGGGGAAATGATAGCCGATGTCGCGCATGGATACGGCTCCGAGCAAAGCGTCGGCAAGAGCATGGAGAGCAACGTCGGCGTCGCTATGACCAAGCAGACCGCGATCAAAAGGAATTTCAACGCCGCAAATTATACAAGGACGACCGGCAACAAGGCGGTGAACGTCAAATCCGTTGCCGACACGTAAGTCAAAAGTCGAAAGCATAATCAATTATTGAGATTTAGCGGCGGCCAAACATATCTTTGAGGCCATCCATGTCAAATGTAAGGGAGAATCGCAGGGTCTGATCGAGAGGTGAAGTCTGAGCGGCAGCGATCATGTAAGACGCATCGAGACGAACAACGTTGAGTGAGAAACCGGCTCCGAGAGAGAAGTATTTGCGGTTGCCCTTAAATTCGTTTTCATAGAAATATCCGGCACGAAGGAAGAACTGGTTGTTATAGCTGTACTCGGCGCCGAGCGACCATGAGATCTCGCGAAGTTCCTCTTTAAATCCGCCGGGTGCATCACTGAAAGACTTGAAAATGCCGGTAAATGAAGACATGTTCTCCCAGTCTTCTAGGGCATCAAGATACTGACGCTGACCCTCGGCAGTGTCTTCGTAGTCGCCTTCACGCGGTTTGGCCGGAACGAGAAGCTTGTTGGCGTCGAGGCCGATTGTAAGATTGTGATAGTCGGCAAGAGGGAAGGTGAAGGCTGTGCCGAGTCGCAGGTTGGTGGGAAGGAAAGCCGGATCTTCACCATTATTATAAGACACCTTTGAACCGATATTGGAGATGTCCCAGCCCCATGACCACTGGCACTCGTTGCGTCCGATGATGGGGTAGGTTGTATAGTAACCGGAAATGTCGGCAGAGAAAGCTGAAGCACCTGTCGACTGGTCACCGGCGTAAGAGTCGGAAAATCCGAGGTCAGAGTAAATGTAGCGGAAAACTACGCCCATTGAGAATTTTTCGGAGAGTTTACGGGAGTAACCGATGTCAAACGACATTTCGTAAGGATTGAGACTCTGTCCGCCACCGTTGACGGGGTTGGTGTTGACTTCGCCGAGAGAGAAGTAACGCAGAGACGCGCTGACCGCCTGATTGTCGTTGGCTCCGATTTTCCAATAGCCGGCAAGATTGGCGAGGAAAATGTCGTTGACCAATTTACGCAACCACGGAGTGTAGCTCAGAGAGACCGCAGCCTGACTGTAAGCGAAAGCATACTTTGACGGATTCCAGAACTGAGAGTTGGCGTCAGGATCAGTGGCTGCACCAAGATCACCCATAGATGCGCCGCGAGCATCGGGAGCAATACTCAGAGAGGTAACGCCGGTGGTAATCGGGTTGAACTCGTCGTTCTTGATATTTCCGTCGGCAAGAGCCTGTTGAGACACGGCTGCAATCGCCAATATTATAATAGGTAAGCGCAATGATGGTTTCATTATCTTTAATAACTATCGGTATGTGTATGTTATTATAACTGAAAAACCGGCTGATTATTGCATCAGCGCGAAGTTACGGCAATCTTGCGAGAGCCAGTCGAATAGTTTTCGCCGTCGGCGGTAATTGTGGCACTATATAGATAAATGCCGCGCGGCACACGTCGGCCTGTGCCGTCAGTGAGATCCCAGGTGACAGGCGAAGAAGTGAACATGTCGCTGCGGCCTGTCGACGACTGCTCCCATAGCTTATGGCCAAGGAGATTGTAGACTGATACGGTGACAGTCAACATGCCCTCCGGACGGTTATGGGCGAGGTAGAAGTTGGCCTCGGTGGTGGCCGGGTTAGCATCTGTGTAGATGTCGAAAATGGTTGGCGCGAGACCTTCGCGGACAAAGAAGTCAATAGTCTTAGAGGTCGAGTTGCCGTTGGTGTCAAACACTCTTAGCCGCAGTGAGTGAGCGCCCTCTGTCAGGCTTTCAATCGGATAGGCTATCTCGCCGGCCGGACTGCCGTCAGAAGCAGGAGTAAAGTAGTAAGGCACATCGTTGAAGCTGCGCTTATCGTCGAGCAAAATAGACATCTGACGGCCAATGCCGGCCATCGAAAGGTTGATGCCGACGTTGTCACTGATAGAGGCGATCACCATTGGATCACTGTTGACTTCGTCGCCGGAACGGAAGGTCGGGTGGTTGATGGCGAGAAGCTCAATGACGGGCGGTTCTTTGTCATCAACGGCATCCTCGTCGTAGCCGTAGACATAGCAGTTGCGGTCAAGGCCTGAGGCTTCGGCGAGGTTATCGTCAGAGTAGGCATAGAGTGCGATTGTGGCTTCGCGGAAATTGTCGGTAATGTCAGAGGGCATAGCGACGGTCAGTTCAAAGTGTCCGTCAGTGACCCTGCAAGAGCCCGAATAGAGTTTGTCTCCATGCTCATCGAAGGGAAGCATGGTTTTGTATTCGTCATCATCAAATGCGGTCGAACGCTCTGCGTCGTAGAGATCGAGGAGCAAAGTGCCGTTGAAATCAGGCAGTATCGCCCCGTCGGGACCGGTGACAAAGCCTTTGATGGTCGGCATGCCGCGAGCCGGAATGATAATCTGGTCAGGACCGTTGACGCTGACACCGTCGACAGACTCGATTGCAATCAGATTGTCGGGTGTAGCCAGTCTAAGAGCCGGATCACCCATAAATACATATCGCAGACGGTTGTCGTTATTGAGCACGTCCTTAGGTGAGCCGTAATCATCAATATAGCGGATGTTATTTTTTGCGCGCCGATATATCTCACCGGTGGTCATGAGTCTGCCGGCGGAATCGCGGCGGCTGAGCTCGTGGCCGATGGCATAGGTGAAGTAACCGTTATATGTAATATAGACCGGACGGGTGGCGCTGATCATGCCGATAACGCCGCCGTTTTTCTCATACATCATTATTTCACCACCACTCTGAGTGTTAGAGTCCCAGCGCAGGAAGTTACAAGTGGCCGCATAAACAAAAGGAAGGTGGCGAAGATACATGTTGTTGATATCGGAATAGGTCAGCATGCCGTCGCCGGTCCATGAATGATTGGTGGCATGACCGACGAATGTCCACCATGCAACGCCTTCGTTGAGAGAGCGATACATCTTGTCGCGCGCCGACTGGTATACTCCGTTGGATTTTTCGTAAGCCGGAAGATAGACTTTTTCAAGCAGATAGGGGTTGTCAGGATGAGAGTCGATGCCATTCATGAACCACTCGCTCTGTTTGTAATGGACTCCGGCATCGAGGTCATCAGCGAGGGCGAGAACTCTGTTTTTCCACGAGCCGGATCCGGGGCGGCGAGCGTAATCAAGGATTTTATCAGTGATGGTCTTGGCAGTGGCTGCGCTCGTCACCGGCAGACGGCCTACGGCTACAGAGAGTAGGTCGGCACCCAGTCGCAGACCTGAGCCGTCTTCAAGCATGGCAAGAAAATCATCAGTCGCAAAGCCCTGCTCGGCTTTCAGCGAAAGCCGCTCGTCGCGCTGCTGCCACGCCGGAAGGGTGGGGGCTCCGAGAGATCGGACGCCGGCGGTGAGATGTCGCTCGTCGTAGGTCATGCGACCCATAAGCAGGACATAGCGCAGGGGCTTGTCATCGGCCTTACCACGGTCATAGAGCATCTTGAGATACTTGCGGAGACCGGAGACATCGGGAGAACCGGAACTGAACTCGTTGTAGACTTCTTCGGCATCAGCGACTATCACCGACAGATTATCGGGCGCGCCACGGTGGAGTTCGGCGAGTCGCTCGGCCTGAGCGCGCCACGCCGGATGAGTGAAAATCACCATGTCGGCACCGTTGTCGGCGTGGAGGTTCTGATTTGAAACATTACCTACAAGTGTGGGGGCGGGAAGAGAGGCAGACTCGGTCCACGCGACATATTCGCGCATACCCGGCTGGCTCGCTGTCCACAGCGCATCGGAGCCTTCAACGCTTAAATCAACTTCTTTTATCGCACGAGGGTCGGTCACATCCCAGACGCGAGCCCACCCGGAAGCATCGGCAAGCTTCACACCGCGGCTATCAGTCCGGAATGAAAGCAGTCCGGACTTCGGCAGGCGGAGCGAGCGCTCATAATTGACGGCAATGAAATTCAGCCAGGCACTGTAGATGACACTTGTCGAACTATGGTTGACGGTCAGTTCCAGAGGGCTTGAGATACCGGTGAGTTTATGGGTGGAGCGTCCGTCTACGCCATAGACTTCGCTTGAGGCTTCTGAGCTTGAGATGACGTCGGACGATACGGCAGGGACTTCGGCGCCGTTGGCTGTGAATTTCAATCGTGAGGAAGCTCCTGTCGTCTTTGCTATAAAGGAGGTCTTAAATAACACATCTCCGCATAAATCAGGGAGATCAAATCTGAACTGTCGGGTCGGAGTGTAGCGGAAATCCTCGCCGACAAGCAACTGACCGGCTTCGCCTGGAGACACGAGATCCTGTTCGTGCTGGAGACGCTCGGTGAAGGTGGTCGCCGGAGAAGTCGCTCCCGGAGTCGCCGTCTTAGCGATGGCAGGAGCCTCGGCGTCTGATTCGCCGATGTAATAATAGCCCACGGTAGAGTAGGGGTTGGACTGGCGCGTCATGACATCGCCGCTCTCCCATGTGTACGGCCCCACGCCATAAAAAATTATGGAGCCGTCGTTGCTGACCGACATGCTCACAGGAGGCAGGTCGTCGATGTAGTTTTCGGCAGTCAGAGCATCAGCGATGCGCTGGCCTCCGTAACCGTGGATTCTGACTTTGGACAGATCAGTGAAGCCCCATCTGCGCAGGGTAGAGGCCGGGATGCGGTAGAGACCGCTCTCGTCAACGGATATTTTAACCCAATGGCCTGATGAAAGGACTGATTGGGATGCGTAGTGAGAGAGGTCGAGAGCGACAGCGATCTGAGAGAGGGTCGCTATGATCAGAGTTATTGTGAGTCGGAAGAGATTATTATAGTTCATCGTGAGTTACTTGTAATATTCTTAACGTGGCATTAGTCAGTTTATTGTGTGTGATAAGCCATCGTTTATTTCAGACAGCCAGCGGTTCCATGAAATGCTGTCGCCGTTAAATGTGTTTAGGTCTACATTGCCTTTTATGCCGTCGACGTGGCTTTCGTGGCTGTGCTGCCAAAGCAGCCATTTGTCAGACGGCATCGGCGGATTGGTGAATGAGCACACCCAAACGGGCATTTCTTCGAGATGGCCTTTGACGAAGCGGCTGTAACCGTTTTTGTTAGTGTAGAGTATCACTTTGTGACGTCCGCCTTCGAGCGCGAAAATCATGCCTCGGATATTGCTGACTATTTCGTCGGTGGTGTAGTCGGCCGGATTGCCCCACTCCTCGATGTCGATGGCGAGCGGCAAGTCAAGAGAGAGCGAGTCGACCGTCTCAAGGAAATTGCGTCCCTGCTCGTATCCGTCACAATCAAAGCGGAAGAAGTGGTATGCACCGACTTTGACGCCTGATTGTCGGGCCGCCAGATGATTGGTCAGGAATTTTGGGTCTTTGAAGGAAACCCCCTCGGTCGCCTTTAAAAACACGAAGTCAACGCCGTCGGCGGCGACACGGTCGAAATCGACATCGCCATTGTGGGCCGACAGGTCAACTCCCACAACCGGAAAACGCTCGCGCGCAACCTCGACATGAGGACGCCTTGTAGCGGTGACGCGCCAGACGGCGACTGCGAAAATAGCGGCCGCTGTGACGGCGATAATCCCTATCGCTATATGGCGTGCATGATTCATGAAAACAAAGATAATAAATATATTTCTGTATTTTACATATACATGTCATGATTTTCAAGTTTTTTTGGAGATTTCGGGCGGATGTTATAAATTTGTAGTTAAATGCACTAATTCGTACC
>CAMWNL010000046.1 GCA_947175585.1 uncultured Bacteroidales bacterium
GAGTACGCCGAGCTCGCCTTCAACAGTTACGTCGAACTGATGAGCGTAGTCACATACTTTCTTAGTGAGGGCAACGTTTTCTTCGTAGGGGAGGTGAGAACCGTCGATCATTACAGAAGAGAAACCGCTGTCAATACAGCTCTTGCAGAGTTCGAAAGAGTCACCGTGGTCGAGGTGAAGTACGATCTGGGGATGTTCCCAACCGAGTTCCTTAGCATATTCAACCGCGCCTTCAGCCATGTAACGGAGGAGGGTAGCGTTAGCATAGTTGCGAGCACCCTTAGACACCTGAAGGATAACGGGAGATTTTTCTTCGGCAGCAGCTTTGATAATAGCCTGGAGCTGCTCCATGTTGTTGAAGTTGAATGCGGGGATAGCGTAACCGCCTTTGATAGCCTTAGCAAACATTTCGCGAGTGTTTACGAGGCCTAAATCTTTGTAACTTACCATTTTGAAGTTTGAGTTATTTGATTGAAAACAATTGTTTAAAGTTCACAGAGATTGAAATAATCAATCTCAATGCAAAAGTAAGCATAATTTTTCAAACTGCGATATTTCAAAGGAATATAATTCGAGAAATTTTTCAGTAATCCTCAGGCTTAATATAGCGTATAGGAATATATATTGAACATTTGACATTATCGCCGTCTTTTACGGCTGGTTTCCATACTGGCATTGATTTAAAAGCTTTTATGATTTCGTCGTTTAATTCAGGATTCATAGAGACGTGCGAGTTCACATTTTCAATGGCACCAGTTTTATCAATGATTAATTCTATATTATCCATCCAAATTGCCACGGAATCAATTTTAGAATCCCAATCGATAATTGCAGGATGGGTTACGTTGCTTTTAATCCAATCATACATTGCTAGTTCTCCACCCGGAAACTCAGGCTTGGAATCGATTCTATCTATGGTGAATATCCAGTCATTAGCTTTATAAATGGAATCTCTTTCGAGTTCCCATTTTTCAGCGTCAAAATCAGGGTCGCCCGTTATAAGTAATTCAGTTATTGGCTGTTTCTTTTCATTATCACAATCGTTGGCATCATCATAATCGTCATTTGGAACGACTTCTCCCTCAATTTCTCCCTCAAAAAAGTCATCATCGTCATTTTCGTGCACGTCAACGTTGTACTCTTCATCATATTCGGGATTATAGTTGTCAGCATCTTGTTTCTGATTGGAGCAAGATGCCATTGTCAACATTCCGGCAGACAGGCCTGCAACAACGATGGCTTTACCGGCCAGACGACGTAAGGTTAGCTGATTGTCAAGGTAACGCAGTTCGGCTTCGCATTTAGGGCATGTGCCGAGACAGTCTTCCTGGAACTGACATTCGGAAGTTATAAACTCTATGTCGTTAGCTTCGGCAATTTGTCGCCGAATATCCTTTAGGATTTTACAAGTTTGTTTGCCTCGTGCCATAGTGGATTCTCCTTTATTTTGTAATTGAAATAGTCATAGTTTTTAAACCCAAGTATATTGAGCTTTTCATGAGATGATTGCCTATTGGCGTCGGTATTATATCCTGGGATTAGCGGTAACCTTATAATACATTTATCGCAGAATTTTTCGTCAGCTAATAGTCTTAGATTGCTCATAACGAGTTTGTTGTCGGTATGGGTGTAATCTGAGTAAATATCAGAATCCGTATCTTTAATATCAATTATAAATTGATCAACGTTGTCTAAAAGTTTGGCAAGATTGTCAGAGGGAATATTAAGTGATGTTTCAACGCGAATCTGCCATTGCGGGCCGCATAATTTGCGGAACTCATCTATAAAATCAGGATGCAAACATGGCTCACCGCCCCCGAATGTCACCCCGCCTCCAGTTGCGACAAAATACAGTGAGTCAATACTTACTTTTTCATAGAGTTGCTGTGGTGTTAGATTTTTAAATTTTGGATTAGGGGATAATGTCAGAGGATTGAGGCAATATCTGCAACAAAGTGGGCAGCCGGCAAAAACAACAAGCGTAGTGACACCGTCGCCGTCGATGGCAAGACGGTGACGCGATATGGCTGCTATTTTTGCCGAGATGTTATTCATAATGCGTAAATTAACTATTCTGTTGGTTCCTCTTCAGCTTGTTTAAATGTAATTGGTAATGCGTAAGATGACTTAACCGATTTTCCATTTTGTTTTGCGGGATTCCATTTAGGCATTATACTGATGACTCTTAAAACTTCCTTTTCGATTTCAATAGGATGCTCTCCTTTACTGATAATTCGCGGATTTAATACATCACCCTCTTCGCTAATGTCGAATTCAACCACAACGCGACCATTCCAAACAACGTTTTCAGGGTAGATAAGTCTATCTGATATCCATTTGTACATAGCGTGTGCACCACCGGGAAACTCTGGTTTGTCCTTATAATCATCTATAATATAAACTATTTCTTCTGGAACAGTGTCTTGTTTCTCCGTGGTTTTGGGTGATTGTGAAAAAATAGGTACAGAAAGGAACATAGCCAACAGACAGAAGGCTGCGATAGCTTTTGCGTAGCGGGCTTTAATTTTTGATGAGAGATTTGTCATAATGTTGCAAAGATAGAATAAAAAATTAATAAAGAATAATTTGCAAAGGGAAATTTGAGGGATTGAAGAAAGTAATCAGACAAGTGGGACCAGTGGACAAGTCAGGACCGGTCGGGAAAGAGTGGAATATAAAAAATCCTGCCCAGAGCGAAATCGCTCCCAGGGCAGGATTACAAGCTGTGATTCGGGTAATATTATACTTGCTTAATTAACTTGGAATTCGTCCATTTTTGGTTGAGCTCTATATGGATGGCGTCGGACTGATGGAAAGCCTAAATCTATATAATGACCTTTGAGTTGTTGTTCAATCATTGAAAGTCGAGTAGATGAATCTCCATATCCTATATTATCGAGAAGAAGTCTAATATATTTTTCTTTATCGCGGTATGTCTCTTTATTTAACAGTAATTTTAGGAGTAAGCCGGGATGCTCGGCTTTACGCAGATATATTCCTACGCAATAAGGATAAGAATCAGCATACAAAGCTGAGCAATTAGTCGGGTTTAATTCGTAGATCGCAACAGTATCAGCATTAGCAAAGTTCTTTTGCTTTTTAACATTATAAATAGATACGTGTGGATTTATATCGAGTTCGCAGTCTTGGAAATCGGTTCTAATCTCTTTTTCAATTTCGAGCCCTCGTCTCAAGGTCTCATTTCCCATGTCGAAATATAACATTGGAAAAAGCATCATAACACTTTTATCAGCGTTTTGTAAACCAACCGGATATATTGATTGAGGTGTATTCGGAAAGCAAGGGGAGCTACTGATGTAGAACGAGGAAGCTCTTAAATCAACCGGTTCGAAATTGTCAGGAATTGTGATCTCCGTATCATATTCTTTTAAATCACTACAGTATTCATTAAATACATCCATTGGAGTAATTAACGTTGAATCTTCCGCTTGTGAAAATGACATTCTAATCATTCCGGGATACCCTTTTGCATTTGCGCAGAATACAAATAATGAGGTAATGCCAATAAATAATACAATGGCTAATTTAAATTTTTCCATAATGTGGCGCTTTGATTATATGGTAAAATTAAGGTGAATATTAAGTGGAAGCCCTTAGGCATTATGCAGAAGAGTCTACTCGTGCCGTAAAATTAAAAAAAAATATTAAGATATCCCAACGATAATGAGAAAAATATGGCGCAGCAGACAAAAAAATCCTGCCCAGAGCGAAATTGCTCCCCGGGGCAGGATTACAAGCTGTGATTCGGGTAATATTGTTATACGAGACTTGATTATTTGTTCTCGTGTTCGTAGCGAAGGGTCATAGTCGGCTGGTCGCATACTTCAGCCGGGCCGAAGTACTGGATGGGGCCGGGGTAAACGTAGCAGGTGTTGATAGCCCATTCGTCGCGCTGAGAAGCGAACTTCTGGAAGGGAGCACCATCGAGACGAACGAGAGCCTTTTGGATAACGGGTTTCATTTCGCCGTGGCGACGCTCCATGTTCATCATCATTGTGATAGGTATACCACCTGCGATCCACTGGATAGCGGGTTTAACGAGGTTGCGAACAGATGACATATAGCCTGTTACGCCGGCTTCGATAAGACAGGCTGCATTATAGCCGAGTGCGTAGCAGTAGTCAGCATCGAAGTTTGAGGGATCGGCGCAGCGTCCTTCGTAACCGAAGAAGTGGTGCTGAGCAGAGAATTTGCCTGTGAATTTGCCTTCGGCTTTCATCTCTTTGAGACGCTTTGCAACCATTTCGCTGAGGAGCTTCTCGGTTTCGATGAGCGAAACCTGTACGTTGCCGTGGGGGTCACGGTCGAGAGTGAGCTGACGTGCAACGCCTTCGGGAAGCGAAGCATAAGTCTCGGCGTTGGCAGGAGAAAGATGTTCGAGCACGAAACGACGCTGAGCAGCGTGGTCGAGAGCAGCGAATTTTTCGCCTTCGGCAGCGAGAAGGTCGTTGAGCTCGGCGATAAGAGCCTTCATTGCAGGGATGAACTCGATGAGACCTTCGGGGATGAGGACTGTACCGAAGTTGTTGCCTTCGGCAGCACGACGGGCAACGATGTCAGCGATGTCATTGACAACCTGCTGGAGAGTCATGTTCTTAGCCTCAACTTCCTCAGAGATGATGCAGATGTTGGGCTGAGTCTGGAGACCACATTCAAGGGCGATATGGCTTGCAGAGCGGCCCATGAGTTTGATGAAGTGCCAGTATTTTTTAGCTGAGTTGCAGTCACGCTGGATGTTACCGATTACCTCAGAGTAAACTTTGGTGGCAGTGTCGAAACCGAATGATGTTTCGATGAGATCGTTTTTAAGGTCACCGTCGATAGTCTTGGGGCATCCGATAACCTGCACGCCTGCGTCGATGCTCTTGTAGTATTCGGCGAGGATGGCAGCGTTAGTGTTAGAGTCGTCACCACCGATGATTACGAGAGCCTTGATGTCGAGTTCGCGGAGGATTTCGAGACCCTTGTCAAATTGCTCTTTCTTTTCGAGCTTTGTACGGCCTGAACCGATGATGTCGAAACCGCCTGTATTGCGGTACTCGTCAATGATAGGCGCAGTGAGTTCGATGTATTTGTGGTCAACGAAACCGCCGGGTCCCATAGTGAAACCGAAGAGACGGCTTTCGCGGTTGATTTTCTTGATGCCGTCGAAAATACCGCTGACAACGTTGTGGCCGCCGGGGGCCTGACCGCCTGAGAGGATTACGCCTACATTGATGGGTTTGCCGGGAACGGGGTTGGGGTTCTTTTCGAATTTGAGTTCGGGAAGACCGTAAGTGTTGGGGAATAACTTCTGAATTTCTTCCTGGTCTGCTACAGATGTAGTCGGTTTGCCTTCAACGGCTTTAACAGCTCCTGTCAGAACGATCGGGAGCTTGGGCTGATAAGCCGCACGGGCTTTCTGCAATGCGCTTTTTTTCATCTATGTATGTTATGATATTGTGTGAAAAGTTTATCTCATTACTTGACTGAATTGCGATAGCGCAATCTTTTGGCAAAGTAACGAAATTTTTTTGAGTCAGTCAAATATTGAAGTGATTTTGTTGTCTGAGATCATGCGAGACAGAGTATAGCTATCTGGACAAGAATTACTCGACTGAACATGCATAGCGGATAGACGGTGGCGTAGGCAACTGATGCTCTGTCGCCCGGCAAAGCCGTATTAGCGTAGTCCAAAGCCATCGGATTAGCCATAGATCCGCAGAGCATGCCGACGGTGGTGCTGAAATCCATCTTTAACCATTTGACAGTCATGAGACCTATTATCACCGTGGGCACAACGGTGAGGATGGCTCCGATGCATACCCACAGCACACCCTCCGAGCGGAAAACCGTCTCAAAGAAATGAGCGCCTGAATCCAGACCGAGACACGCCAGATATAGCGAAAGACCGATCGCCCTGAGCATAAGATTGGCGCTGACAGTGGTGTATGTGACCAGATGAAGCTGAGGCCCGAAGCGCCCCACCAGTATACCCATTATAATAGGGCCGCCGGCCAGACCGAGTCTCACGGGGAGGCTTATGCCCGGGAAGTGGAACGGTATCAGACCTAAAGCGACACCCAAAACGATGCCGATGAATACGGCAAAGAGATTAGGCTCGTCAAGGACGTTGACAGCATTTCCAATTATGGGTTCGATTTTGTCAAGAGCTTTACCCTCGCCTACGACGATAATTTTATCGCCAAGCCGGAGACGAAGGTCAGTTGTGGCCAGAAGGGGCACACCGCTGCGGTAGACGCGGCTTATGTTTACTCCATAAAGATTGCGCAGACGCAGTGACCCGAGAGTTTTACCATTAATCTGGCGGCGAGTGACGATGAATGGCTTTGAGACGAGCTGGCGGTCGACGGCATTCCAGTCGATGTCTTTTGCATTCCAGTCGGTTTTGTCCTGCTGACCGAAAACGATGTGAAGACCCTCGACATCGTCGGGCGAGCTTGTCACGAGCAGATGGTCGCCCATCTGGAGTTGAGTCGATGAAGTCGGTATTGTCACCTCTCCGTCGCGCCACAGACGGGAGATTACAAAGTGACAGTTGGAAAAATGTGCGATCTCGGCTACGGTTTTACCCGGTATGCCGGGGTTAGTCACCTTAAACTCTGTGATTTGTGGTTTAGGCACGTTATCTGAGGAATCATAGCAGACTTCATGAGGCTTAATAAATAGTTTTTGCATGAGTATGATGCTCAGTATGACACCGATAACGCCGAGGGGATATGTCACGGCACACCCGAGAGCCGGGGTGCTTCCGGGAATACCTAACTGCGAAAGTGTCTGCTGCACGGCACCCAGAGCCGGAGTGTTGGTGGTCGCTCCGCAGAAAAGACCCATCATGTCGGGAATGTTGACCGGGGTGACGAATGTAATGGCAACCGCGCAAAGCAGCGTTAAGACAGCCAGTCCCAGACCGATCAGGTTAAGGCGTACACCACCATGGGCAACGGAACTGAAGAAACCGGGTCCGACCTGCATGCCGAGTGAGTAAACAAATAAGACCAGTCCGAAATTCTCGGCATATTTAAGAATCTGGGGGTCTACAGCTATTCCGCAGTGTCCGGCAATAATGCCTACGAAGAAAACGAAAGTGACTCCAAGCGAGATGTTGAAAATTTTCAGCTTGCCAAGAGCCAGCCCGAATGCGCATATCAGAGAGAGTACGATTATGGCTTGAACAGCGCTTTGTTCAGATATGAGATTTTGTAACCATTCCATAACGATGTCATCTGTACCTATTATCGCATAGGCTAATGGATGTCAAGAGATATTTTTTATAAATTAGTAAAAAACGGGTTGAGTAAACAAGACTTCAAATGGATTTCTCGATGTCCCACACGAAGGCCCGCAGACCGAGTTTAGGGCGCTCAGTGTCGAGACTCCTGAGCTTGTCGAGAAGATTGTCGACTCTATGATCCTCGACCATCGTAATGATTGCAGACGCTAATGACGGCCAAGCATGAGAACCGTAGTGAGGTTCTCCGTCGCGCGACCCACGGCCTGACACTTGAGGCCAGGCCGTGAATCCACGGCAGTTATTGCGTTCGAGTATGTCGACTATATGATCGTAGTGAGCTTGATCAAAAGTGATTAAAACTGACTTCATTTTTTCAGGGATTTATGAAATTTACGACGAGAGTTGCGGATGCCGTTATGGGCGAATACGCAGTAAAGTACCGGCACAAAGAGGAGAGTGAGGATGGTTGAGAATGTTAGACCTCCGATTACGGCTGTGCCCATCGGACGCCACATTTCGGCACCCTGACCGCTACCGACAGCCATCGGTACCATACCGAGAATCGTTGTCAGGGTGGTCATGATAACCGGTCGCAGGCGCGACATGCCGCCGTCGATCACAGCATGTCTGATCGACATGCCTCTTTCGCGGTTAAGAGATATGTAGTCGATGAGGACAATACCGTTTTTCACAACGATACCGATAAGCATGATCGCACCGATCATTGACATCACGTTGAGTGAGTGGCCGGTGAGGAAGAGGATGATGAACACACCTGAGAATGCAAACAGCAATGACGTCATGATGATAGCCGGATAAGTATAGCTTTCAAACTGAGCCGCCATAACTATGTAAACCAGGATAATTATGAGGACGGCGAGCATAAGGAGGTCGCGGAACGAATCCTGCTGATCCTCGAAATTACCGGCAAGCTGGATGGAGACACCCTGAGGGATATCCATCTTTTCAATGGCCTGCTGAGCCTTGACCACGACCTCACTCATCGGAACGTCCTGCACGACAGTGTTGACGGTGATGATGCGCTCACGGTCTTTACGCTCGATGGTCGGCGGAGTAAAACGCTCGACAACCTTGCCGACGTCACGCACTCGCACGGCGTTGCCGGCAGAGTTGTAAATCAAGATGTTCTCGATATCGTCAATAGATGTGCGGTGATCCGGGTCATAGAGCACTTTTATGTCATACTCCTCGCCGTCCTCGCGGAAGCGCGAAGCAGTTGAGCCGTTGATGCGGTTGCGGAGATAAGTTGCCGCGGTCTGGAGATTCAAACCGTAGATCGCCAGTTTTTCACGGTCGAAGTCTACCTGATATTCCGGCTGGTAGTCAGAACGCGAGATATTGACGTCGGCGGTGCCCGGTATTTCTTCGAGGGCACGTTTGAGCTGTTGAGCAACAGAGTCTGTCTCGGAGAAATTATAACCATAGATTTCAAAGTCGATAGACGCCTGGCCACCCATGCCGCCCATGTTGCCGCCCACTTTTACCTGAGCTTTCTTATAC
>CAMWNL010000047.1 GCA_947175585.1 uncultured Bacteroidales bacterium
CCCTCAGCCTGCTCAGCTGTAAAATTCTTATCAAGAAGGTTGCCGTCTTTGTCATATTCATAGATGACACCGTTGATTGAACTTGCAGCGGCTGTGCGACCGTTCATGCAGACCATTGCCGAGATAAAGTTGTCAGTGTGGACAAACTCAGGATCAGCCTCAGAGCAACCGACGAAGCCTAATGTCACGATTGCAAGAGCCAAAGCGATTATATTGAATTTGAATTTTTTCATTTCTAAAAGATTGATTATATCGTTTGACTTAAATGATTACCAGCCTTCGTTGTTAGTACACAACTTATTATTAGAACGCTCGCTCAAAGGTATAGAGAAATAATTGTAGCGCTTGGGATATACACGGGTTGAACCGGCATCACAGTCGATAGTCTCATAAGTGAAACCGCCATCGGCAGGAGTTATCTTGACACCGTGAACCATCTGACCGCCGATAACATTCTCTGCAAGTCCCCAGCGACGGAGGTCCCAGAAACGGAAACCTTCGCCGACGAGTTCCTTGGCACGTTCGTCGCGGATAAGTTTCATACAATTGTCAAGCGTGTTGATATCTGCGAGAGTCTTGGCGGGCAGACCTACACGACCACGGATTTTGTTGATGCAATCGAGGATTTTCTCACCATTGGCTACAAGATCGAGCTGGGCATAAGCCTCAGCCTGATTGAGAAGAACCTCACCATAGCGCAGAACGAGGTCAGGCGTCCAGCTCTTGTCTTCTGATTCAACAAACTTCACATTATCTTCCTGAAGGAATTTGCGGAAGAAATAACCTGTACAGGTCTTGCCACCGGTAGAACCGCTCTTGATAAACTCTTTAAAGCCGTCGGCTCCGTCTTCGTAAGCTTCAATCTTACGGCCGCGCCAGTCAGCGCCATTGTAGAGCACTGTAACCTGGAAGCGCTCCTCACGGTCAGTGAAAGGATCAGCATGACCTTCCGCAGCCCAGGTCGACCAGTTGAAGGGGGTGCCGTCATTCCACTCATAGAGGTCAGCAAGTTCGGCAGTCGGCTGGTGTTCGGCGTATGCGCCACCATTGTTGAGAGCTGCGTCGCCTGCAGGGCTTACACTACTATCCCAGAGGTGATAGAGATTGGCGTTACCCTTAAGATACTCGATAGCGAACAGCACTTCAGGTGAATTAATAGCATCAGCTGAGAAAACATGGGCAAAATCAGAGTCGAGTTCAACTCCGGTGAATGATCCGCACTTTTCAGCTGCTTTAGCCGCTACTTCCCAATTCTTGGCGAAGAGGGCGATGCGTGACATCAGACCGTAAGCGACTTTCTTTGTAGCACGACCACGAAGCCAGGTCGAAGAGTTAGCATCGGGGAGATTATCGGCAGCAAACTGGAGCTCGTCGAGGATAAATTTATAAGTATCTGCTTCAGATGCTCGCGCCATAGCGATATCTGAGTCAATAGCTCCGTCGCTGACACCGTTAGCGCCTGAAGTCTCCGTGCGAAGAATCACACCACCGTAAACACGGGCGAGCATAAAGAATGAATATGCACGGCACATACGGATCTCAGCCTCGCGGAGAGCGACAGCCTCACTACCAAACTTGGCGCCGAAGGAGCGCAAGTCGCGGAGACAAACGTTGGCGGTGCGGATACGGCTGTACTGGTCATTCCAACATTCGAAAGCACCTGCACCATTTTCACCTGACGTCAGACCCTGGAGAAGGAATGAGTTATAGGGATGGCCATACTGATCCCATGATGATGACTTTGTCAGGTCAGAAAAACTGTCCCAGAAGCGGTTGCGGCAACCCTTGAGCTGGGTGTCGTCTGTAAAGATTTTATATGATGCGGTGATGTAAGCGTCGGCCGCATCAAGAGTGCTCCATATAGCGGCATCAGAAATGACATCGGTGCGGTTAACATCGAGAGTGTCCTCACACGAAGTCACAGATAAGCCTGCAACAGTCAGAGCTACAAATTTGAATATATTTTTAATTGTCATGATTTCGAGAGATTAGAATGCAACATTAAGACCGAATGTGTAGGTCGCAGACTGAGGATAGAAGCCGTTAGACACTGAGGGAGATTCAGGATCGACATACTTGAAGTGACTGAAAGTAAGGATATTCGAACCTGCAACGTAAACATTGAGTGTCGAGAACGGAGTCTTTTTAAGGATATGAGACGGCACATTGTAACCGAGCTGAATGTTTTTCAGACGGAGATATTCACCGTTGACAACCCACCAGTCAGATACCCAAGCGTTGTTGAAGCGAGGCACTGTTGACAGACGCGGATATTTGGCGTTAGTGTGTTCGGGAGTCCAAGCTTCTTCGATGAGGTACTTGGGTGAGTTACCTGTACCAAACGAGCTTGTATAAACAGTTGACGCAGTTGTACCTGAATCATATACACCCTGCAGCTGGTAATCACAGTGAGATACGCCCTGCCAGAGTGTGGTAAGATAGAAGTTCTTGTAGTTAAAGTCAATGTTGAATGAGAAGTTGATTTCGGGGATCTGACCGTAACCGATCTTCACATAGTCGTGTTCGCTCGAGATGATACCGTCGCCGTTGACGTCGAGATATTTGATGTCACCGAGTTCGGTCACGCCTGAGGGTGCGATGGGGTAGTTGTCGATTTCTTCCTGAGTCTGGAAGAGGCCGAGTGTCTTGAAACCGTAGCGTGCGCCTACCGGCTGACCGAGTACACCGCGGTAGTTGGGGTGGTTGTCGGAGATCTTACGTTTCAGGATCTTGTTGCGGGCAAATGAGAATGAACCGCGGACATGGTAGCTGAAATCACGGGTCACGTTAAGCTGGTGGTTAAGAGTGATTTCGAAACCACGGTTATCAACGGCTCCGGAGTTAGACTTCGAAGGATAGTAGTTGCCGAGTGAACCGGGATATACACCACCGGCATCTTCGAGAATATCAGTTGTCTTCTTATAGAAGGCATCGATTTCACCGGTAAGCACATGGTGGAAGATATCGAAGTCAATACCAACGTTGTAAGTCTTTGTGTGAGCCCAAGTCAGAGTGCGGAAAGCGTAGACAGGATCGGCATAGTACTGAGCATAAGCCTGACCACCGAGCACATAGCTGTTTGTAGCCTTAGAGAAGGTGTTGTTGTAAAGGAAAGCGGTTACGTTGTCTGAACCTTGTTCACCGAAGCTGGCACGGAGTTTGAGGAATTCGAGCCAGCTGACATCTTTAAGGAAGTTTTCACGCGAGAGAACCCAACCGGCTGATACGGATGGGAATGTGCCCCAACGATTCTCGGGAGCGAACACGTATGATCCGTCGCGACGCACGGCAACTTCAACAAGATATTTGTCATCAAAATCATAGTTGAGACGGAAAGCATAAGAATGCATACCGGTGTGCTGGAAGTTACCCTGAGGTTCGGCTACACCGTCCTTACGGTTGGGAGCGAGGGTAATATCGACGGGATAGTCACTGATAAAGCCCTTGCCCTGAGCATAGAGCATATCATTATAGTTCTTCTGTTTCTCGATGAACGCAAGGAAACCTACTGAATGTTTGCCGAAATCTCTGTTATATGAGATTGACGGACGGAATTGCCACATCCAGTTGTTACTTCCGATGCGGCTGAGGGTCTTGTCCATACCGATACCGTAAGACACCTCTTCTTTGGGAGCAGAGGCGGGATCAGAGTTGCTGAATGCAAGCACCTTGTAGCCCTGAGTGAATTCGCGTGACTCATTGTGGTTGTAGTCATAAGCAAAGAAAGCTGAAACCTTCAAACCCTTGAGATATTCCCACAGGTCTGAGAAATCATATTCGAGACGGAAAGTCGAGTTGAAGATCCACTTGTCGAGCTTGTAGTAGCCGGGCTGTTCGAGGGCTGCGACAGGATTGACGTTGATAGCGTCACCGTCTTTCCATGCAAGTGTATAACCATTCCACTCCTTCTTGATGATAGGAGCAGTGTTGGCAGCCTGGCGGACAGGGTTAATTTCGTATTGTTTGCCGAATGTTGCGCTACCGGGGGCTTCCTGATGAGTCTTGGTGCCACCCATGTTGACAGCAAAATTAAGGTTCTTAGCTACCTTAATATCAAGATTGGCACGGGCGTTGATACGGTCATAGTCTGTCTTCTTGATTGTACCCTGCTGACTCATGTAGCCGACTGAGGTGTAGTAGTTGACACGTTCAGTAGAACCAGAGGCTGACACATTATGCTGCTGCATGAAACCTGTGCGGAAGATTTCATCAAACCAGTCTGTTTCGCCCCATGGGCTGTCGGGGTCGTTAGCAAACACCTGCTGCTGTATGTCGGCAGTGTAGACAGGAGCCAGACCGTCCATCATGAGAGCCTTATTCTTGTAGTACATGAATTCCGAAGCATTGAGGAATTCGGGGAACGCAGTGTTACGGATAGCCGAAACCGAACCGGCATAGCTGATCTGGGGAGCGCCCTGACCTTTCTTGGTCGTAATAAGGATTACACCGTTAGCACCGCGGATACCGTAGATTGACGCAGCAGCGTCCTTGAGGACAGATACTGACTCGACATCGTTGGGGTTGACAAGATTCATGTCTCGCTCAACACCGTCGACAAGCACAAGGGGAGTAGCTCCTTCGAAGCCACTGACACCACGGATATAGAGAGCCGCACCGTCGGCACCGGGCTGACCGGTCTGCTGGATAGATGTCATACCGCTGACCTTACCGGTAAGGAGGTTAGACATGTTCTGCATAGGCGCCTTGAGAAGGTCCTTTGAACTTACAGCAGACACAGAACCGGTCAGAGATCCTCTCTTCTGGGCACCGTAACCTACGACTACCATTTCGTCGAGGACCTCGCTATCTGTAGTGAGAGTAACATCGACATTAGAACGGCCATTAAGCGCCACTTCCTGCGTCTTATAGCCTACATAAGAAATAACAAGGGTGGCTTGAAGGTTGGGAACACTGATATTGAACACACCGTCCATATCTGTGATTGTAGCAACTTTCGGGTCACCTTTCAGGACAACCGAAGCCGAAATCAGGGGTTCGCCCTCATCATCGAGGACTGTGCCTGTCACTCTTGTCTGAGCCGAAGCCCAAGCCACAGAGAAGCAACAGAACACTAAGGCCATAAGCCTTAAGATTGCATTACCTGCTTTCTTCATTAGGATTTGAATTAGTTAAGGTTAATAAAATGGATTAGAATATTTCAGTTTTAATTTTTTGCGGTCGCAACTGACTCATAGTCGTCAATGCCTTTTTTAATCTGTGACCACTGGTCGCGGTTGATGATATGGACAACGTCAAACACCATCAGTCCCTCACTATTTTCGAGACAGCATTTAACGGCATTTGTCAGATTATGGGGGTCTGATTCGTTTGCCGAATGGTTGATAGACTGAATTGAGCCGATAACGTGGCAATCACCCATGATTATTGAATCAGCACGGTTGAGAGCATATTCTACAGATTCGTTATCATCCGGGCCATAGACGCGTTCGAGATAAGCGCCGACAATAAAGTTGTCAAGCGCAGGTGCGAATCCGGCTTTCTGATACGCATCGCTTCCATAAGGATATTTCTTACACCACTCGCTGCGCGGGCTTGCCCAGTTCTGACCATTCTTTTCGATAGCGTGAATCCATGATCCGGCCCAATAGTTCAACTCCAGTCCGGGTTTGATTGTCTTCATCGAGTCACTCACATTAGTGATAAAATCACAGAGCACTCCTGCGCGGAATGCGAGCCAGTCATTGTAGTGCTTACCGGGGACAACTGTGCCTTCGGCATCGTAGGTGAAAATATCGGCAGGCCAGTTTTCGACGGTCGATCCGATAGTCTGTTCAAAAGCTTCGCGGCTTTCACTTGAAAAATCGCTCTCCATATCCGGGAAACGACAATAGTCAAGAGCGAGGCCGTCAATATCATAATTGCTCACGATCTCACTGAGCACACTCATAGCGTAGTCTCGCGAATCCTGACGAACCGGATTGAGGAACGCGGCTACTTTAGTCTTGTTTGTGCGGATGTCCTCCATAGTGCCGTCGGGACGGTATTCGAGACATGTACGTCCGTCAAAAGTGGAGTCTTCGTAACATAATCCTTTCTGCCACCATGATGAGCCGATCGGGAATACACAGGCTGAGGCAGTCACTTTCATGCCGAGACGGTGAGCCTCGTCGAGGACATACTGCAGATAATCCCAGTCACGCTCTACGACAAGAGAATCGACACAGGTCAGCTCGGGCACAAGCTTGCTTTTATACAGCACCTTGCCTTCAATAGGCTTCACGTCCACCACTATGTTATTGAAACCGGTCTCTTTAGCTTTCTCAAGATAATAAGTGATAGTGTCTTTATTAGAGAAACGGTCGAAATTGGCTTCGCCACACATCCAGAGATACTTCGGTTTTTCCGCGATTTCTGTTTTTGATCCGGAACATGCGCAGAAAGATGCGCAAGCTAACGCAACTGCGGCAGCCCCCAGAATAAATGTGCGACTCTGCTGACGAAATTTCATAAACATTTAAAGAATTGTTTTTTTAGGGATATTACAAATATTAATTTTTATCTACAAAATTACCTTTGATGTCAACATCACGTGCATCAAACGGATTCAGAACAGCATCAACGATCAGTGCATACTCTCCGCGAGTAATCGTGTCGTTGAAATCTCTCGGCGCAATGCCGTAATCGGATAAAATCTTATTTCCGTCGACATCCGACTTGGCTGCTGCAGCAATAAACGCCATTGCATCAGCATAAGTCAACGGAGTAGACATGTCTGAGAACTCCCCGGACACATTCAGGCCGTAAAAATCAATCAGATCCAAGACATCGCCGGGCATCAGCGAATCGTCGGCACGGAGCCATGTCTGATTACTCCAACCGACGTTTCTGCCCTCTCCTCTAAGAATGCCACTCGCACCAATGCGCTGATAAGGCTTGAAGCGCTTGTCATGCTTGTCGACATCAAGGAACGGCAACAAGTAGCCGCCACCATCGAGAATCGCGCGTTGCACATCGCGGACATTAACTTCAGACGGTTTAACGCCGTTACTCACCGCAAGTGCCGCAATCGCTCCGGCCGCCTGACCGATCTGTGTCACGACCGGCTGCAGACGGGTCGAGCCGTTTGCGATATTTGACACAGAGACCGATTTTTCGGTAACAAGCATATTATCGACATCTTCAGGGATTACCACACCCATCGGCAATCCGTAGGACGGTATGGGGTGAACACTGAGTTTAGGCAGAGTATCAAGGCCGTTGTAGGCAAGGTGATGCTGATCCACGGGATAGTCTCCTACGGCTATAGCCGTGCGATATAGTGGATCGGGCGTATCATAAGGGGTTGTTATATGATTGAGTGTAAAACGAGCAAGGCCGTGGATTCGGCGTGACTCGCGGTGATAAGGCATCAGAGGCAGAAGATCTTCTGTCGGGAACTCATCATCGGCAAGGCCGAGATTATTAAAGCCCAATTGTTTCTGAAGGAAGTAGACATAACGCAAGGTTTTTGCTTTTGCTTCTTCCAACGCTTCTTCTCGCTCTTCGGGTGACATTTCCACCAGATTAATATAGATATCATTACCGGCAAAAGGCCAGTTTATCATATATTTACCGTTGGGCAATTTGCCGTAACGCATCATATACTCCGGAGAGTAATTGTGACTGCGGTCATCAGGATCAGGACACAGGCCGGTCTCACAAGTACATGCAAATTCCGACGGGTCATAACCGTCAGGCTCTGCCATAGTCACATCGTGTCCATAATCTTTAAGGATGGCAACCATCGTTATATCCTGAATGATATTACGCGCCGAATCCGGAGCGATATCCTCACCTGTAACCGCACGGCTCTCCATGCCGAGGTCATAGCCTACGCCGACAAGCGCCGCGATGTCTCCAAGTTCAGTTCCATCAATAAGGATATCTGCAACCACATTAAATGTCTTTCCGTCCTTGCGTTCAAACTTGACATGCCAGCGCCCGTCTTCATCGTGTTCGACATCAACAGGCTTGGCTTCATATTCTACCATCAGATTAGGTTCAGCTTCGGCGAGTGCATGAAACATCTTATTGCCAACCGAGGGTTCGAAAAGCACATTACTTACCCAACCGGTTTTCAATGAATCGGCTCCGCCGTAGTAATCCTCAAGTTTTGAACGAAATTCGCCGAAAATTCCGGCAGGCATACGGTAATTACCGTCTACCGCACTTACACCGGCAGAAGTCAGCATACCTCCGAGCCACGTTGTCGGCTCGACAATCAAGGCGTCAACGCCCATTCGTGCTGACTGCACACCGGCGGCAACCCCACTGGCTCCGCCCCCTATTATAAGTACGTCAACTTTTCGTGCGGAATTTGCACACGACACCATAGCAACTGCTACAATCATTGCAACCAGCGTGTTTCGCATAATTGTAGCAAAACGTAAGTTAAAATTGGCCATTAATTTGATTACTTCGTTTTAGAATTAAGAACGTTATTTTGCCTTAATGTTACAAACTTAGTAAAAAATTTTGAAAACTCCCCTTAAATCACGCCACTTTTACCAAATTATGTCAATAATTTGTCAAAAACTATGAAAAACCAAGTGTCATTTCGATTTACACTCGCCCGGATACTACAGAGGCAGAGTCACCGCTGACGACGAATCTGCCTCTATAATTAAGTTCTGAGTAAGTGATATGATCGAAATGTCAGGCCACGGCACACATTATATTATAT
>CAMWNL010000048.1 GCA_947175585.1 uncultured Bacteroidales bacterium
TCATCTGAGCGTCAGACAAAACGGGAGTTAAAATGAAAACGGTTTCGTACTTCATTGGGTTAAACGTTTGATTATTAGTTTTATAATATTGCGATTTAACAAATCGACTGCAAAGTTACGCATTTTATCCCGTAACTCCAAATATCTCAGCCATTAAATACAATGAAAATATTTTTACTTCACTTTTTGAAGCATGATATCATATTTCTCTACAAAAGATGGCATTGTGTATGGAAAATACATTACTTTTGTGAATAATAAACCAATTAGTCCCAACACCTTTTCATGAAAACATTCGGCAGATTCATCACTGTAACACTCCTCATCCTGTTTCTTTATGCGGAGGCTGCCTCAGCTGAGGAGAAGAAAAAGAACGAACCGATATCTTACTTCTGGTCGTCTTTAAAAGACGTCGCTTTCAAGCGCGATGTCACCGACGGATTCGTCATCCCTTACGATGCTGACGGCAATCCTCTTGACACTATAAAAGCGACATCAACGAGATGGAGCAGAGATGGAGAGATTGTAACTTCTGACTTCGGGCTGCCCGTCTCTTACGGAGACACTTTGGTTGTCTTCGATGCCGGTGCCCCTGGCTACCGCACCGAAACTGTGTCATGGTCGTTCAAACCCTTTGGTAAACGCGAGGTTTCACGCAATATGCCCCCCATCTACCTGTCAAAAGTCCGCGAGCTAAAGGAAGTCACTGTAACTGCATCTAAAATCAAATTCTATAACAAAGGTGATACCGTTGTCTATGACGCTGACGCCTTCCAGCTTGCCGAAGGCTCAATGCTTGATGCTCTCATCTCACAGCTCCCCGGCGCGAAAATAGACGAAAACGGACAAATAACGGTCAATGGCGAGTTCGTCGAGTCGCTGCTGCTCAACGGCAAAAATCTTTTTGGTGACGATAATAAGCTGATGATTGACAATATTCCGGCCTATACCGTAAAATCGGTCGAAGTCTACAAAGGCCATACAAAGGAAGAAAAATTCAACTTCGACCAGACAAAACCACGTCATCTCACGATGGACGTCAGACTGAAGAAAGAGTATAGCCACGGTTGGTTGCTCAATTTTCAGGGAGGCTACGGCACATCTGACCGCTATCTCGGCAGACTGTTCGCCTCGTGGTTCTCGCCGACAACTTCAGTAATACTCACCGGCGCAACCAACAACCTCAATGACCAACGCACACCTGGCAAAGATGACAGCTGGACTCCGGAATCGATGCCGTCCGGCTCCCAGTCTCATCGCGAAGCCGGTATAAAATACCGCTACGAATCTGCTGATGAACGAGTTTCGGCTGACGGATCAGTCAATGTTGCCGGCAACTCTATGGATTACTCAAATTCGACCTCTGCGACTCGTTTTCTCACAGGAGCAGATAGTTATGAACGCCGCTTCAACGACACAAAATCATCCAGATTCTCGGTAAGCACATGGCATTCAGCCTATTACACCACTGCGGTTCAACATCGCCTCGGTCTCTCAATGAGTGCCGACTACTCCAGGAGTGACAATTTCAGCAATTCTCTTTCAGGAACATTCAACCGTGACTACTCCGATATCAGCCGACAGACGCTTGACGCAATCTATGCCGACGGCTCGCTCGAAGAGTTAGGCGCGATAATCAACCGTGCCAAAAACCGTGACGAAGGGTCATTACGTTCAGGCAGCCTGCGTCTATCCCCGACTGTCTCTTTCCATGTTCCTAACACCAATGACCGTATCAATCTGACTGTATCAGGTTTCTATGTAACCTCCAAACGTCATAATTGGAACGAATACAACATCAATTACGGCAGCGATCCCAACCCGGCGGAGCGACGCTTGCAGTACACCGACGAATCGCCGAACTACAACCGGGGCATCACTACACGCCTCGGCTACACCGGTCGCTCGCATAACTTCTTTTTTAGTACATCTTACAAATATGAGTTTACGGATAAGGCTAAAGACTCCTATATGTATGCCCTTGACCGGCTTGAAGACATGGGTGTCTTTGGTGTCTTGCCCGAAAACTATACATCAACCCTTGACCCGACAAATTCCTACACATCCGCAACTCTCTCTAACAGCCATACATTAGAAATGACATTTCAGTGGTACAAAATAACTGAAAAATATCAGCTCATGTTAATGGCCATGCCTAATATCGGCGTAGACCATCACCGCCTCGACTACTGGCGCGAAAATCGGTCATATCTTGTCAAGCGGACTTCATTTATCATGCCTCAGAATTACCACACAGCCTGGTTGGAATATGCATTCGGTAAGTCGCCCGACTCAAACGAATACTCTTTCAATCATAGATTATCATATACGATAGGCTTACAGACCGAAGGACCCGAACTGTTGCACCTCGTCGACGTCATAAACGACTCTGACCCTCTGAATATTCAGGAAGGCAATCCTCATCTGAAAAACTCATTATCTCAGAATCATAGCCTGAGATGGGTCTATTCGCCTTTCGGAAAGCCGCTCAACAATTATCTGACTTTGACCTATAATAACGTCACCAACAGTCTTGTCCGCGGCTACACCTACGACACAGCAACCGGTATCCGCCGTTTCCGCACCTACAACGTTGACGGCAACTACTCTCTGGGCGCATCAGATTATCTCAACTGGGAATTCGGCAGACAGAAACAATTCACCTTGACATCTTCAACCAATTGCAATTCAAGCAACAACACCGATATGGTCGGAGTAAATGCCGATATGCCGGAAAAAGCTCAAGTCAAAAACCTCACCCTGAGTGAAAATCTTATGCTGTCATATAAAATCGGCAAACAGCAGCTTTCGCTCTCAGCCACCGTCACTCACCGTCACTCATCATCCGAGCGCCAGGATTTTAACACCATCAACGCCCAACATTACAAATATGGAGTCAGAGGCATTTTCGAGCTTCCGGCCGGTTTCGGCATCTCGACCGACTTCAATATTTATAAACGCGTGGGCTACGGAGTAAAGGAACTTGACACGACAGATGCGGTCTGGAACATGCGTCTAAGCTACACACCGAAAGGCAGCAAGCACTGGTCATTCATGGCCGACGGCTTTGACCTGCTCCACCGCTTGTCAAATGTCCATTACTCCGTGACCGCGACAGGGCGCACCGTCACCTATACCAATACCTTGCCGCGCTATTTCCTCATCACAGCCCAATATCGTCTCAACATCCAACCCAAGAAATAAATACCCTATCAGTTAAGTGCGTGCCAAAATTTGGCACGCACTGTCGTTTTATCATATTCTCATGAATAATTATTATCTTTGCATCATAACAATCATGTCATGGATAAAAATGTAGGGACGCACCCCGGTGCGTTCAAAACCAACAAAAACGGCAACCCCCAAATTGTAGGGACGCACCCTGGTGCGTCCGTCGCCAATCAACCCCAAATTGCAACCATTTCAACTGGTGCAACAATAAATCATTCACGCAAATCACCGCGTGCGATTTTCCATGACTATTCTGGAGGTAATTATTTCATCACAATTTGTACACTCGACAAAGAACATTATTTTGGTCAAATCCACAATGGGAAAATGCTACATTCTAAAATCGGGAAAATAGCCTACGATAAATTATCAACTTTATCCAACCATTACACTTACGTAGATGTTCCCTTATTTGTCGTTATGCCAAACCATATTCATGCAATAATATCCATTCATGAATCAAAGGACGCACCAGGGTGCGTCCCTACAATAAGGACTGCTTTAGCAGTTGTTATTGGTGGATATAAGCAATCAGTGACAATGTATGCCAGACGAAACAACATTAGTTTTGCATGGCAACAGCGTTACCATGACCATATTATACGCGGAGTGAGAGACGGAAACCGAATAGCTGAGTATATCGAAAATAATGTTGCTCGTTGGGATAGCGATTGTTTCCACCCAAACAATGTAGGGACGCACTCCGGTGCGTTCAAAACAGACAACCCATCACCTTTCAATTCGTAATCATGACTGAGAGTAATCTGAAACAGAAAACGGCCAAGGGGTTACTTTGGGGCGGAATAGGCAGCGGCGGAATGCAGCTGCTTAATCTCGCTTTCGGCATAATACTCTCACGCATACTCTCACCGGGTGACTACGGCGTAGTGGGTGCTCTGACCGTCTTCTCAGCAGTCGCAACCATCTTTTCAGAGAGCGGTTTCACCCTTGCGATAGTCAATCGCAAAAACATCTCCGACACAGACTATAGTTCCGTATTCTGGTTTAACCTTGTGGTCGGAGCTTTTTTCTATACTATATTATTCTTTCTTGCCGAACCTATCGCGCGTTTCTACCGCACACCCGATATGGTGCCGCTCGCCCGCTTCCTCTTCCTGAGTTTTTTTATAGGCGCTATCGGCACAGCTCCGTCAGGCATGCTGCTCCGCAATCTTAAAATCAAACAGCGCAGCCAATGTCTGCTTGCAGCCGTCGCTGCATCAGGCATCGCCGGAGTCGGTTTCGCGCTTGCCGGTTATGGATACTGGGGCATTGCAGTCCAGACCGTAATATATTCGCTGACTTACAATGCACTGCTTTGGCGCGTCGCTCACTGGCGTCCGAGCTTTAAGTTTTCCATGACCTCAATCCGCTCTATGCTGCCGTTCAGCGTCAAGCAGATGGCTGTGGCACTCTTCACCCATTTCAACAACAATTTTTTCGCCGTGCTACTCGGCCGATTTTACGGCATGGTCAAGACCGGATACTATACACAGGGTAATAAATGGACCACAATGGGCTCGTCTATACTGTCGTCCATGATCTACAGCGTCGGACAGCCCGTCATGCGACAGACCACCGACGACCCCGAGAGACTGCGCCGCGTATTCCGCAAAATGCTCAGTTTTGTCGCTTTTTTCAGTTTCCCTGCGATGTTTGGGCTCGGCATCATATCGCGTGAATTCATTGTTATTGCCGTAACAGACAAATGGCTTCCGGCAGTCGCCGTAATGCAGATACTCTGTGTCGGAAGCGCCTTCCTGCCTATAACCACCCTTTACGGCAACCTGTTTAACAGCATCAACCGCCCGGGCATCTACATGTGGAACACCATAGCCGTCGGCTCTGTGCAGACCATACTCGCTATTGTGACATATCGCTTCGGTCTCAATATCATGCTGACCGCCTATGTCATTACAAATATCGCGTGGCTGTCTGTCTGGCAATATTTCGCCTGGCGATCCATCAGAATCCGTCTCCGCGAAGTACTCGCCGACACTGTGCCCTACATGGCTGTCGCGGCCTCAGTAATGACTATCGCAATAATGGCGGCCACACCTGTCACCAATATCATCCTGTCGCTGATTATCAAAATTGCCGTCGCAGCGGTTCTCTATTTTACGACAATGTGGCTGTCGGGTTCCGCGATTTTACGCGAAACCATCTCTTATCTCAGAAAAAAGAAATAGTCAGATTAGTCTACTTGAACAATTCAGGAATGTGGCGACGCTTCTTCTCTTCGATAATTTCAGAAACGGCGAGCAGAATGCCTGATTCCTCGACGTTGCCAAACTCATCATTGATGGCTGTGCCAAACATTCTCATCGTCGGCGACAAGCTCATGTAGGCATTAACGAGTGGCGGTATGTTAAGACCGTATTTATGCACCTCGCCGTTGAGAATCTTATAATCAGACTTAAAATCTCCGCCTATAAAGAGTTTTTCCATCTCTGCCTTGTCGTAGTCTGTATGAAGGGCCGTAATAGGCGAAACCAGCTTATCGGGATCAGGGAAGTGCTTGTTCATGAAATAGAGAATCATGTCACGACACTTTTCGATATAGCTCGGATACATAGTCACCTTGCCGAACAAATATTTGATATTTGGACACACAACTGTCAATGCTCCCAAGCCGTCCCACAGATTGTCGAGCACATAGATAGCCTTTGCGCCGGCGCGAGAAGACTGATACTCTACCCTGACAAACGATCGTCCGAGTTCGAGAGTGTAAGGCAGATAATCTTTCAGAAACTCATCTGAAAAATTAAACATGTGGCTTGTAGCGATGCGCGGACGACCGGACTCATCAAGTCTTATATCACAGCCACATATAAAACGGTAACCTCCCAATATCAGTCGACTCTCAGGTTCCCACACTATCAGCTGACGGCAAGGGGGATCCATAGTGTCAAACTCATCTATATCACACTCCTTACCTGTGCCACCGCCGGCCTGACGGAAAGCCAGTTCACGCAGGCGGCCAATCTCGCGCATAGTGTTGGGCGCGCAATGGGCGTCAACCACATATATCTCATTTCCGGCCTTGTTAGTATGTCTGAGGAACCGGTCTTTGGTAAGTTCGGCTTCTATAAGTTCGGTAGCAACAGGATCAATAATGCGTTCGTTCATACTTATATTTGGCTTGTGACTTATAATCAATAATTTTCGTACAACTCTTTTTTCAGATCGTAGACCATCCGTCTCATCGCCTGAGCTTCGGCTTCGGCCTCACCTCCACCGGCGAGACTCCGCCACGGTATCATCTTGCCGCAATTGACACGGAATGTCTTACCCTCCGATTTGAAAACCTCTGACGGCAACAATGCCATTTCGAAGTTGAATTTCATGCCGAGACTCGTGCGACGGCGAGCAAACGAGTAAAAACGCTCGGAGTTTACACCGTCAAAATAAATCGGCACAATGTCTCGCTGAAATGAGATGGCACGGTTGACAAACATCTTCTTCCACTCCAGATCGGCAATCTCGCCTCCGGCTTCAAGCTGACGCGACACCAGTCCTGCCGGAAAAATCAGCACCGGATCATCACCTTTCATCACATGATCGATAGCCGTGAGAGCCGCGCGGCTCTGATGACCGTGTTTGTTGATCGGGAGAAAGACAGGCGCGAGCGGCTTAACAGCCATCAGCAGGTCATTGACGATGAATTTCACCTGTCCGCCGTAACGTCGGGTGAAATAATCTATGAGAGCCATGCCGTCAAGACCGCCGAGCGGATGATTGCTGACTATTATGACCCGGCGATTATCAACCGGCGGCAGACGATCAGCATTGACCATCTCTACAGTTACATTAAGGTCATTCAATACGCCGCGACAGAAGTCGGCTCCCTCCATAGGGAAATTATGCTCAAGCAGAGCATTAAGACGCTCCTGACAAACCAGATTTTCGAGCTTGCGGATTAAAAAAGACGGCACAAAGCGTGCGACAGACCCCAAGCGATCGTTGATGACCGCCTTAATATCAATTTTTATTGGTGAGCCTGTGCTTTGAGTCATTGGTTAAACCGGTAACAATTGAATTGAACTGCAAATTTATTAAAATTCGTGCTATGCCCCACGACAATGCCTCACTTTTTTTGTAATTTTGCCAAAAACTCGCGTCAAATTATTTACTCATGAAAGAATCAAACGAAGATCAGCGTCCGGCATTGTACCTTTTCGCCCCGTCAGCTCATTTTGTAAGACCCTACTTCGAGCGACTGGTAAAAGACTATCGTATAACCGACGAACCGGACGAAGCCGCAGCAGCAGCAGTCATGATTTCATCGACAGATATATATGATGTGGACTGCGGTGAAAATTTCAATGAACTCACGCCGGTAAAATCTGATTCACCGTGGCTTAAAGATGAGCAAATATTTGCAGAGACATGCCGCACCCACGGACTTAAGCCGACTGTGTTGCGATGCGCGCCTGTCGTGTGCACCGGCATGACCGGATGGCCTCGCGAGATGGCCGAAAAAATCTATCGCGGCAGCTATGTCGGAGTCTCGGACAACGAAGCTCGCCGCAGTGTCGTTCATGCGGTCAGTCTGCCTGAGGCCGCGTCGGGCGTCATAAATACAGGTGAGACTTACAACGTCACCGACACAGTCGACCCTACCGTCGATATGCTGGCTGACGCACTGGCATGGCGCATAGCCCAAAAACGCATTTTCAAACTCAAACCCAAATGGTACCGGCTAATTTTCGGTAAGAAAAATTATGAGACAGCATGCCGCACTTTGACATTCTCATGTGAAAAACTGCGTTCTCGCTGCGATTTCAAACCCGTCTCGACAGTCGAATATCTTAAAACCCACGTTTACGATGCAAGCAGTCTCTGACTTCGTGTCAGCGCTCGGCTCGACGGCCAAGAGCGTTGTCAAAATAGCCCTGCAGTCGCGTCTGACGGCAACCCGCAAAGCCGACGACGCTGAAAAATCGCCTCTTATTATTCTTGCCAACGGACCATCACTCAGACAGACGATTGACGATTTCGGTGAAAGGCTCAGAGACTACCCTACTCTCGCTGTAAATTTTGCAGGAAACTCTCCGGAGTTTACAGAACTCAAACCAAAATATTACGTCCTCGCCGATCCTCACTTTTTCCGAGCGACTGACGATGAAAATGTGAGACGCCTGCTCGACAATCTTTCGGCTGTCACCTGGCCGATGCGACTGTTTGTCGACCGCCGCTACAAAAACGCTTTTTCCAATGCGCTTAAGCTGCCTGACAATGTGAGCCTCGAAGGATTCAATGCTGTCGGAGCGGAGGGATTTGCAAGATTCGAACGGATGGCATATCACAGCGGACTCGCAATGCCGCGTCCGCGCAATGTGCTGATACCGTCAATCATGATCGGCATAAGACTCGGTTATAAA
>CAMWNL010000049.1 GCA_947175585.1 uncultured Bacteroidales bacterium
TTGAAAACTAAGAGAGAAGTTGCTGCTGACATTATCGACGCTATCGCCGAACTATGACAGGATTTCTTCGCAACATATTATTGGCATTACCGATTGTCGCCGGCTTTTCAGTCTCGGCTCAGGAACTCAACTGTAAAGTCGAAATAAACACTGACCAGGTTGAGGGCACCAATAAACAGGTGTTTACCACACTTGAAGAAGCGATGAACGATTATATGAATACAAACGTATTCACCAATAATCAATTTTCAGCTAACGAAAAGATTGACTGCCGGCTATTCTTCACTGTAAAGGAGTATACCGACGGCAAGATTACCGGCGATCTTCAGGTACAGTCAAGTCGTCCTGTTTATAACAGCACATACACCACCACTCTCATAAACTTCAAAGACACCAAGATTGATTTCAACTACATGGAAAACGAACCGCTCGTCTTCACTCTCGATCGCATGGAGAGCCAGCTGACCGCGATTCTTAATTTCTATGCATATCTTATTTTGGCCCTTGATTATGACTCGTTCTCTCCTCGTGGAGGCGAACCTTACTTCGAACGACTGAAAACTATCGTACAGCAGGCACAATCTTCGGGCGAAAGCGGTTGGAAAGCCTTTGAAGACACAAAAAATCGAAGTGCCGTGCTCGCTGCATTCACAGATCAGTCGACTCAGACGCTCCGCGATCTGCTTTATAATTACCATCGCAAGGGTCTTGATGAAATGTCGGTCAGTCCTGATAAGGGCCGGGCAAAAATAACCGAATCACTTGACGTCATTAAGGAAGTTTACTCTAAAGCCCCCATGTCTGTAGGACTTTCCATGTTCAAGGACGCCAAGCTCGACGAACTCGTCAATGTCTACTCCAAAGCTTCGTCCGAAGAACGCAACAAAGTATATAATCTTCTTCAAGACATATATCCTACTGAACAAGATCGTCTCAACAAAATCAAAAACGGGCCTGATAAATGATTCAATCACTCCATATTAGCAATTATGCCCTGATATCTCATATTGATATCGACTTTTCAGAAGGTCTCAACATAATCACAGGCGAGACCGGTGCAGGCAAATCAATTATGCTCGGAGCCTTAAATATGCTTTTGGGAGCGAGAGCCGATGCAAAAGTCATAACCGATAACTCAAAGAAATCTGTCGTTGAAGTTGTGTTCAGGCTCGAAGATCCCACGATGTTTGAAGCGTTTTTATCCGAAAACGATCTTGATACAGACGGTGACCGCATTATATTGCGCCGCGAACTTTCTCCCAACGGGCGCTCGCGTGCATTCATCAACGACTCGCCTGTCAATCTCACCCAATTGAGAGCTATCGCCATTCGCTTGGTTGACATTCACTCACAACATCAGAATCTATTGTTGGCCGATCCTGATTTTCAGTTAAATATCATTGACAGTCTTGCCGGTAATGATGTACTGCTATCTGAGTATGGTGAGGCCTACGCCCGTTATCAGACAATCCTCAAAAAATATTCTCAAACTCGTGATATGCTTCGCCGTGGTCGCGATGAAGCCGACTTTATCTCTTATCAGCTCGAAGAACTCGAAAATCTTGATTTACGTCCCGGAGAGGAAACCGATCTCGAAACCGAGCGAGATTTATTGTCCGGAATGACTCACATAAAGCAGAATATTGCCGAAGCCATCGCCCCTATGCGTGGTGACGAAAATGCTGTTTCTGCTCTTGAGAACACTGTTGACGCCTTGCGCGAACTCTCAGAAAGCATACCCGATGCCGAAGCTCTTGCTTCGCGTCTGGATGCAGCGCTGATTGAGATCCGCGATATCGCGTCAGCTCTCGAATCTTATGATGAGGAATACAACGCCGACCCTGAGCGTCTTGACGATATAGAAGCGCGACTGAGCAAAATTTACTCTCTGGAGACAAAGCATCACGTCGAGAATGCCGATGCCCTGATTGACTTGTGTCAACGGCTTAAGGAGCAGATTGATATGCTCGACAACGGCGATGAGATGCTTGCTTCGCTTGAAGCTGATGCCCGTTCTGCAAAAAAGGCTGCTGTTATAATTGCTCGCAAGATATCTGATGCGCGTCAGCAGTGCGCCGCCCAGTTTGCTGAGGAACTTCGAGCCGTGGCCGAACCTCTCGGCATGAAAAATTTAAGATGCGAGATTGCCGTGACCTCTGGTAAGCTCAACAGGTCTGGTATAGATCAGGTAGAGTTCCTCTTTGCCTTCAATAAGAATCAGACTCTCTTGCCCGTAGGTCAGACAGCCTCAGGTGGTGAGATTTCACGACTGATGCTGGCGATAAAATCCATCGTCAGCCGTAAGATGCATCTGCCCTCAATTATTTTTGATGAGATTGACACCGGTGTTTCTGGTGAAGTCGCCTCAAAAATGGGCGAATTGATGCAGTCGCTCGGAGAGAGGATCCAAGTGATTACGATTACTCATCTCCCACAGGTAGCAGCCAAAGGTCGCACACATTACAAAGTATACAAGCAGGACGACGAGCACTCTACCAATACACGCGTGCGTCAATTGAATGATGATGAACGTGTGACTGAACTCGCTCTTATGCTCAGCGGCGCGACTGATAATCAGGCTGCTCTCGCCGCCGCAAAATCACTTTTTGACTAACATAATAAAACAATATAGCTCACACTCAGATGGAAGCAAACGAATATATCTTTGGACTTCACGCAGTAATCGAAGCAATCGAAGCAGGTCGCGATATCGACAAAATATTAGTAAAGAAAGACATCCACAGCGAGATGGCTGCACGTCTCCACGACCTTGCCCGTACTTACCGCATACCGATGCAACGCGTTCCGGTTGAAAAACTCAACCGCATTACTCGTAAAAATCATCAGGGTGTCGTTGCGTTGCTGTCTGCCGTCACCTATCAGAAACTCGAAGATATCGTGCCGCAGTTATATGAGGACGGTATTCAGCCGTTTCTGCTCGTACTTGACGGTGTGACTGATGTCCGTAACTTCGGAGGGATGGCTCGTACTGCTGAGTGCTGCGGTGTCAATGCGATAGTTATCCCCGAGCGTGGCAGCGTCACAGTCAACGCCGATGCTGTTAAAACATCGGCCGGTGCCCTGCACTATCTGCCCGTCTGTCGCGAGCGCAATCTCTATGAGGCTGTAAGATTTCTGAAAGATAACGGTTATCAGGTCGTAGCTTCTACTGAAAAGGCCGACATAAACTATACCACCGGCAACTATACAGGCCCGATAGCGGTCGTGATGGGCGCTGAAGACCACGGTATCTCACCCGATGTACTGAAACTCTGCGACACAAAAGTATCAATCCCGATGTTTGGTCATATCGGTTCGCTCAACGTGGGTGTGGCTGCCGCCGTGATGATGTATGAAGTCGTCCGCCAACGCCTCGACGCCGACCTCGAAGTCATCTGATATTTCGCTATTGCTTCTTCTCGCCCAAGCGTCGCCACTTGAACCTTGTAAGTCGCTCTGGGGTTCGTCGACAACTACGCCCCTCTTGGACTTTCACCACAGATGTATGACATGCCCGTCATACAAAGAAAAGAGGTGCTCTCACGAGTACCTCCCTTCCCATTCATCACATTATGCTTAAAATTAAAGTGCTATCTATACTGTTTCTGTCAGTGTAGTTTTAGTATATTTTAGCGTATTCTTTTCTGTTTGTTGTAATCAATATCTGTCGCTGACAATGTCCCAGTCAACAATATCCCAAAGAGCATTGAGCGCATCGGCTCTACGGTTCTGATAGTCGAGATAGTAAGCATGTTCCCAGACATCGAATGTCAGCAATGGCACGAGACCGGATGTTAGCGGTGACTCTGCATTTTTTCCTTGGGTCAGGAACAGACGACCGTCTTCATCACGTGATAGCCATACCCAGCCTGAGCCAAATAGACCCACGCCTGCCTCGACAAAAGCCTGTTTAAATTTCTCAAACGAACCGAAGTCTCTGTCAATAGCGCGACGAAGTTCTCCGGTCGGCTCATGAGATGCAGGTTTCGGGTTGAAGGTAAAGAAGTAGAAGATATGATTCCAAGCCTGAGAAGCATTGTTGAACAATGGACCTTCAGAATGTCGGATGATTTCTTCCAACTCCATGTCCTCATATTCAGTGTCCTTAATCATTCGATTAAGATTATCGATATAAGCCTTTTCGTGCTTACCGTAGTGATACTCGATAGTTTCTTTACTTATAGCAGGTGCTAAAGCGTCTTTTGCGTAAGGAAGTTCGGGTTGTTCGTATTTCATATTATATAATTTTTAGTTATCGTTGTTTAGGTTAGTTGTACTATTAAAACCCCTATTACTCCCTATCTGTTCATTTCACCGGCCAGTTTTAGCATATGTTAAACATCGGTTTGTTATCACAAAAAAATGCCGACAGCGTTAGCCATCGGCAAGTCAAATATATAGCTCGGTCTTATATCAGCGATCTATAACGTTGGCAAGCTGGTCGCGACATAGCTGAAGTCGGCGTTCAAGTTTCTCGCGCTCGATAAGAGAAAGACGATAGGCTTGCTTCGCCTCCGCAAACTGCCATGTTTCGACAATCGCATCGCGCAACTCCGGTGTCAATTTACGTTTAAGTACCGAATTAGCACCAACAAGCTCGTAAGCATTTGCGTCGGGATGCAACACAAGCCATTGGGCAGCTTCCGTCAGGTCCTCCTGCTGCAGAACCGTCATCTCGGTGTTATCCACCTTTACAAGTCGAGAGGATAAAACGGGTACGGTAGACACAGACTCAGCTCCATCGGAAAAGGTGATATAACTGAAACCAATCGGTCGGCCGTCGACCTTAACCGATAAGGTAAAATATCCTTCGTCAGTGATACGCGGTAATAATTCCGGTTTTCCTTTTACAAGACTTTTCGCCACATAATTTCCGCCAAGACCTTTACCGGGATTCTCAACATAGTCAAAACGTTGGTCAAACTGATCTGAGATACTTTTCAGATAAGCCAAAGTGTCATCTACAGCCGTAATACGACGCAGAGTCAATCCTTCGACTGCCATTGCCCTGAATTTCATAGCTGAGCGACGTACCTCAACCTCAGAAGCATATTTAGTGTCAAGAGTGTCGAGTAACATCATCGCCCCTTCATAACGACCGGCTTTGACTTCCTGCTCAGCTGCCTCACACAACTGAGTAGCTTGATCACGATTTGAGTTACCGCATGACAGCAGTGTTGCCAGGGAAATGGCCACCGCACATATCTTACTTGCTACGTTCAACATTTTTTACTCCTTTAACTGTCTGAATTTTTTTGATTAATTGATTTAGAGAAGCAGTATCATTGATTCCCACTATAATATATCCCTGAAACAGACCGTCATTGCTATCCACGGTTATGCTTCGCAGAGTCACATTCTTTTCTTTGTTTATTATAGACGTGATATTGGTAACGATTCCAATATCATCGTTGCCTACAATCCTGAGTGTGGCACCGAATTGCGAACCAAGTTTTCCACTCCATTGAGTGCGGATAAGTCTGTAAGGATACTTCTCCCGGATATTAGCAGCATTCGGGCAGTCGCTGCGATGAATCTTTATGACTCCCTCCGACGATATAAACCCAAACACATCATCGCCATAGATAGGGTTACAACATTTGGCGAGTTTATAATTTATACCTTTTATATTATTGCCTATAACCAGTATATCATCAGATGGTTTGGTTTCATCATCAGGACCGAATGGCTGCATAGTGTATTCGCTCGCTGAAATTTTTTCCGATTCATCAACGGATGTACGTGTCAGCGCGAGATATGTATCCATTACAAGATTCACATCAAGCACCCCATCTGAAATTCGAGTATAAAATTCGGTAACTGTCTTAGCACCGAGTTTTTTTATGACTTTTGACAACAGCGACTCGTCAAGATCAATTTTGCGATTTTTGAATCGACGCTGCAGCAGTTCCTTGCCGAGTTCGGCAACCCTGCTCTCCTGCTCTTTCAGTGCAACCCGTATCTTATTGCGAGCTTTTGATGTGACTACATAATTTAGCCAATCCTGCTTTGGCACCTGCTGAGCCGACGTGAAGATTTCAACCGTGTCGCCACTCTGCAGTTTATAGTTGATTTTCTGATTTTTGCCGTTGACACGTCCTCCTGTGCATTGTGCACCTACATTGGTATGGATGCCGAACGCAAAGTCAAGCAGTGTCGCTCCCAACGGCAACCGATACAGGTCACCCTTAGGGGTAAACGCAAACACCTCCTTGTCATAGACATCCATGCGCATATTCTTCATCAATTCCATCGGGCCACTCTCGGCAGCCTCCAGAATATCGCGCACATTATTCATCCACGCGTCAAGATCACCTTCACTCTTTATACCTTTATACTTCCAGTGAGCGGCGAGACCTTTCTCGGCTATAGTGTCCATGCGTTTAGAACGTATCTGCACCTCTACCCATTTATTTTCAGGACCATAGACCGTAATATGAAGAGACTCGTATCCGTTACTCTTTGGTATGCTCAACCAATCTTTCAGTCGCGAGGGATTAGGACGATACATGTCAGTCACGATTGAATACGCGAGCCAACATTCATTTTTTTCGCGTTCGAGCGGCACATCGAGAATAATCCTGATCGCAAACAGGTCATAAATCTTATCAAGATCAGTCTTCTGCTTCTTAATCTTATTCCAGATTGACGATATGGATTTAGTGCGGCCTTTGATTTCAAATTTCAGGCCTTCACGTTCGAGTTTCTCCTTAACAGGCCGGATGAAATCATCAATATATGCGTCGCGGCTCGCTTTAGTCTCATTAAGTTTATGAGCGATTTGAGTATACACATCTCTATTAGTATATTTCAGAGACATATCCTCAAGTTCAGACTTAATACTATACAAGCCAAGGCGATGAGCAAGAGGTGCATAGAGGTAGCTCACTTCATAAGCTACATCACACACCTGACGCTGATCAGGATGATGATTGATAGCGCGCATCAATGCCAGACGGTCGAGTATCATAAGTATGATAACCCTGATATCCTCTGCAAAGGTCAGAAGCAGGTTACGGAAGTTTTCACTTCCTACCAGATTATGACGGCTATATAGAGTCGATACTTTATTAAGGCCGTCGACCATCTTGGCGACATCATCGCCCCACTCGTTTACAATCGTATCGCGATTGATAAATTCGTTACGATAAAGATGGTAAATCATCATTGCCACAACCATGTTGCGGTCAGGACTTAACCTCTCGCACAACAATTCGCAAGCAGCGAGGTTCCTTATAACAGGGTTAAGGCCAAACCGGTCACGCCTGTATGCATCGGCCTCAATCGCCGAAGCGACAAGAGCCTTCAGACGCTGAAAATCGTCAGCAGTCACCACTCCCCGACCATAACGCATCAGCGAACGGCATAAGGGCAACAATTGCGAACGTTCATCATCTCTAAAAAAAGTAGACTCCATATTTAGCGCTATTATAATTCAATTTCAAAATTAGGTATTTTTTTGAGAACGGCAAAAACATAGTCAGTCCAACATCTCACGCAAAACGTCGATACGCTCGGCAAACTGCTCTACAGCCTGACGTTGATCCTCTGTCAGACCGTATATATCTTTTCCACAGTCCTCGTCCTCGCAAAACATCACGTCATGAGGATTGGAATGTCCATCGGGACAAATATATCTCCGTTCGGTTTTAAATATCCCTTTATGCATCTCAATTGATCCGAGAGACGGGAGATGATCAAATTTTGACAGTAAAAACTGCATCGCATCAATAGTGTCACCATCATACTCCGGCTGATAAGCATCCAGAAGATCGGCTGCCAGATCCGGGTGACCGTTGTCAACCAGATGACCTATTCGTTCACAATCGAACAACTGACAATCATAGACCAATTTTAAAAAGCCATCCGGAGCTGAATCCGTGTCGGCATAGACCACTTCAATCGCCTCATCGCGTGGCACTGCCTTAAGATACATCGGGAAGCGTTTTATTGCAAGATTATGGTAATCGCAACGTTTGTCTTCATCAAGCATATACGAGACAAGATATTTCCGATACAATCTCTTACCTAAGCCTCTCATATTATTAGATATAATAAAATCCCAGTTTTCTTCAGAAGGAAACACTTCAGGCTGTGACAGTAACTCCAAATACTTCCTGCGCAGACATTCCATCTTCAACTCTTCACTGCTAACTGAAAACTTACGATTATCCATATCATACTATTTTAATCTATCAACTTCAAAAATAATAATTAAAAATGATTTTATGTGTTTAAAAGTTTAAAAAGTTAAATTTTTCTATGTTTATCCACTCTTGCAATTTGATGAGTATTTAAGTAACTTTGTCGCGTAATTATTAATTCAGGCACGATGAACCGCCATATATCATTTAGCTTCAAGCATTTTAACATTGATGACAGTAACTGCGGCATGAAAGTCGGCACTGACGGGGGCGCCCTCGGAGCCTGGGTTAACTGCCTCGGTGTGCATAAAGC
>CAMWNL010000050.1 GCA_947175585.1 uncultured Bacteroidales bacterium
TGGTCTCGTGGGCTCGGAGATGTGTCTAAGACACAGATGGGGAGCACCTCTGAAAAGCATCTCGGCATTCGCTCCTCCGTTGACGACTCAGGACTTCAACCTCTATGGCGGAACGTTCAAAGAGTTTGATGACTATGACGAAGGCATGAACTACGCGGCCGAGAACAATTTGCCCGTAATAGTTGATTTCTCAGGCTATGCCTGTGTCAACTGCCGCAAGATGGAGGGAGCTGTGTTTGACACCCAGGTTGTCCGTGACGCGATCGAAAACGGTTATGTCCTTATCAAACTTATGGTCGACGACAAAGAGAAACTTGCCAATCCGTATTCAGTCGAAGAATATGGCTCGACAACCCGTATCAATACCGTCGGAGACCGCTGGAGCTATCTGCAGCGCCATAAGTTCGGCATCAACTCACAGCCCTACTATGTGCTTCTCGACAATCAGGGCTGTCCGCTTGCACCTGCACGCGCTTATGACGAAAACGTCGATGACTTCCTTGACTGGCTTAACCGCGGTGCGGAAGCTTATAAAAACAGTAAATAAGTTTTAGATGTCAAATTCTCGTGATGAACGCCTTGCCGCTCTGGGCAAGGTCATGGATACTCTCGATATACTCCGCGTGCGTTGCCCGTGGGATGCAAAACAAACTAATGAAAGCCTTCGCGCCAACACCATAGAAGAAGTCTATGAGTTGGCGCAGGCTCTTATCAACGATGACACCGCCGACATTAAGAAAGAGCTCGGCGATGTGTTGCTGCACATATTGTTTTACTCAAAAATTGCAGACGAAAAAGCTCAGTTTGACATTGCAGACGTTGCCAACGCACTCAATGACAAACTCATCTTCCGCCATCCACATGTGTTCGGCGAAGTGAAAGTCGAAAACTCTCACGATGTCGAAACCAATTGGGAAAAAATCAAACTGAAGGAGAAAGGCGGCAACCGAACGGTTCTCGCAGGTGTGCCCGAGGCGCTTCCGGCGCTCATAAAGTCATACCGCATCCAGGAAAAAGCCGCCAACGTCGGTTTTGATTGGGAGAAGCGCGAAGATGTGTGGAATAAAGTCAAGGAAGAGATGGGCGAAGTGTCTGAAGCTATCGTCAAAGGCGACAAAACCGATATCGAAGCTGAGTTCGGCGACCTGATCTTCAGCGTAGTCAATGCAGCCCGTCTCTACGGAGTCAATCCTGAAAACGCCCTCGAACGCACCAACCGGAAGTTTATCAACCGCTTCAATCATATCGAAGAATCGGCGACCGCCTCAGGTCGAAAAATCTCGGATCTCACGCTCGATGAGATGGAGACCCTATGGTGTGAAGCAAAACATAAAGCTGAATCAAAATAAGATTGCGTGGCTACAGTCTGTATTACGGAGAAACCCAGTGTCGCGCGTGACATTGCGGCAATTATCGGTGCAAATACCCGTCGAGAAGGTTTTTTTGAAGGGAACGGCTATCAGGTCACTTGGACCTTCGGCCATCTGTGCTGTCTGAAAGAACCTCATGACTATACACCCCTATGGAAACGATGGTCGCTCGGAGCGCTACCTATGCTCCCTCCCAAATTCGGCATAAAGGTTATAGATGACGAAGGCATACGTCGCCAGTTTAAAGTTATTGAGTCTCTCGTGACATCGGCCGACGAGGTTGTCAACTGTGGTGACGCCGGCCAGGAAGGCGAACTCATCCAACGATGGGTCATGCAGAAAGCCGGTGTGCATTGCCCCGTGAAGCGACTATGGATTTCATCGCTGACTGACCAGTCAATCCGTGAGGGCTTCGCGCAGCTGCAGCCTGAGTCAAAATTTGACAATCTTTATTATGCAGGGATGTCGCGAGCTATCGGTGACTGGATTCTCGGCATGAATGCTACGCGATTGTATTCATTGAAATATGGTGGACAAGGCAATGTACTTTCAATCGGCCGAGTGCAGACCCCTACTCTCGCACTGATTGTAAAGCGACATTTCGAGATAGCTAATTTCAAACCCGAAAATTTCTGGGAACTGAAAACCGTCTATCGTGATGTGACCTTCAACGCCACCAAAGGTCGATTCAACGATCCGGCTGAGGCAGAAACGACTCTCGCCTCATTGGCCGAAGCTCCGTTTGTCATAACTTCTGTGACCGATAAAAAAGGCCGCGAGGCACCTCCGCGACTCTTTGACCTCACGTCGCTTCAAGTCGAGTGTAACCGCCGCTGGGGGTGGACAGCAGAAGAGTCCTTGCAGCTCATTCAGTCACTCTACGAAAAAAAAGTCACGACATATCCGCGCGTCGATACAACATATCTGAGCGAAGACATCTATCCCAAGATACCTGATATCCTCAGACAGATGACACCTTACGCTGACCGCACCGCTCCGATACTCGCAGGTAAGATACCTCATAGCAAAAAGGTCTTTGACAATTCGAAAGTCACAGACCACCACGCCATCATACCTACCGGACAATCTCCGACCGCACTCGTCGGCAATGAACGCAAGCTGTATCATCTTATCGCCATGCGATTCATCGCAGCATTTTATCCTGATTGCGTATTCCTGCAGACGACCGTGCTCGGCAAAGCTGCTGAAGTTGAGTTCAAAGCTATCGGTAAAGTCATCGAATCGCCCGGATGGCGCTCGCTTTTTGCAGGAGATACCTCTGATAATGACAAAAGTGACAGCGAAGACCGCATTATGCCCCCGTTTAAGGAAGGGGAATCTGGTCCTCACGAACCGTCACTACAACAAAAGACAACGCAGCCACCCAAATACTACACCGAGGGTACGCTACTGCGAGCGATGGAATCGGCCGGTAAAACCGTCGACGATGAACATTTGCGAGAAGCTATGAAAGAAAACGGTATCGGACGCCCGTCGACCCGTGCGGCGATAATAGAGACTCTTTTTAAACGCCGTTATATCTACCGCGAGCGAAAAAATATCATGGCTTCTCAAGCCGGTATAGATCTGATAGCCACAATACGCGACGAACTCCTTAAAAGCGCCAAAATGACCGGTCTCTGGGAAAACAAGCTGCGACGCATCGAGCGCGGCGACTACTCGGCTCCCGAGTTCATATCCGAACTCAAGACCCAGATTAGTGAAATCGTCATCAATGTGCTTACCGACAATAGCGCGCGTCGTATCGAGACCACCGAAGAGAAGAAGCCTGAAAAACCTAAAAAAGAGGCTAAGCCTAAGGCTAAACGTTCGCCGAGAAAGAAAAAAATCGAGAGTCTTGATGCCATCGTGTGTCCGACATGCGGCAAAGGCCACATCATCAAGGGGCGCACGGCCTACGGATGCTCTCGCTACGCCGAAGGCTGCACCTGCCGTCTGCCCTTCGAGCAATACCCCGATACATTAACTCCGGCACAACTCGCCGATAAAATCAAAAAATAATGGCTGACGAAGAATTATTTCCATTGGTAGACCCGGAAGGCAATGTGATTGGCTCTGCTACCCGTCGTGAGTGTCACTCAGGGTCAATGTTGCTTCATCCTGTCGTCCATCTTCATGTCTTCTCTCCCGACGGAGCCATACTGCTTCAAAAACGCTCTGAAGACAAAGACATACAGCCGGGCCGATGGGACACGTCAGTCGGCGGTCATGTAGACTATGGCGAAACCATCATCGACGCACTGCGCCGGGAAGTGTCTGAAGAACTCGGGCTTACCGGTTTCGAAGCTGAGGCGTTAACGCCATACGTGTTTCAGTCGGCTGTCGAACGCGAATTGGTCAACCCGTTTATCGCCGTGGTGTCACGAGACTACCCGTTTAAATTTCAGCCGGAGGAAATAAGCGAAATCCGATTCTGGACAGCGGAAGAGATAGATGCTGCCATAGGCAAAGGCATATTGACTCCGAATTTTGAGCAAGAATACACTCGTCTGCTTAAGAAATGACCGTTAACGAAATCATACAGCTCACGGCGGTCATAGTCATTTTAGTGCTATGTCTGATTTGGCTGATAAGACGCTTCCGCCGCCGCAAAGGCTGCTGCGACTGTTCCTCAACCAATTGCCCGTTGAGAGGGAAAAGCCCCCGATAACGACATTCTTATACATTGTTTGTCAATATTTATTCGTAACTTTGCGACATAGGACTTAATTAATTTCCAATTCTGAATATGCAGTATACACTACATAATTCTTACTCCTATGGAAACATGGAATCAACTTTCTGACGAGGAAATCAAAATTGGTTTTGTTGCCTCTTGTATTGAGAGTGCAGCAGAGCGTCTCGGGTGTCAATATGACGAAATGCTCAAAAGGATGGAAAGGGTTGGTTTAATTGACAACTACATCTATCCTCATTATGAAGCACTTCACTCAGAGGACAGGACTAATCTGATCGATAACATCATAGAAACACTCTATCGCTGGGAAAATAATAGCAGTAAATAATGGATAGGATAGAAATATACCATGCGGCAACAGAAGCTATCTCCAAACCTTTATGTGGGGTTGGACGGAAGAGTCTTGACTTTGGTCCGGGTTTTTATCTGACAGATGTATATGATCAAGCTGTTATGTGGGCAAATCGACGTGCGGTAGAAAGACAGCAGCCAGCGATACTAAACGTATATCTCCTTGACCGCGAGAACATGTTCAGAGAAGCGCGTGTCAGGATTTTTGAGAATTATGATAAGGACTGGCTCAATTTCATTGTAGCTTGCAGAAAAGGAGAACCAGTATGGGAAGAATATGATTATATCGAAGGTGGTGTTGCCAACGACCGTGTTATCGATACAGTAAATCTTTTTATAAATGGACTGATTTCTGAAGAAGGCGCACTCAGAAGGCTTCAATATCTGAAACCGAACAATCAGATTTGTATTCTTAACCAAGAATTGCTTGACCGTCATCTTATATTTAATCAAGCCATAGAATTGTCTGACTGATGGATAATTATAGCAAAGAAATACTTGACATTTTAAGATGGAGCCGTATGGGTGTCATTGCATGTCGCATTGCAGAAAAGATTGGTATTACACCTCTGCAAGCATTGAAAGATTTCTACCGTAGTGCAACATGTAGAAAGTTCCATGACCGTAGCACCGGTCTTTACATACAAAGCGACAACTATATAGCCGACGACTATCTTATCGAAATAGGATTTCAACAATCGGGGAAGATTAATCATCAAAACATAGGTTGAATTATCGCAACAATAATTAGGGGATAACCGTTGCATTATTGGAGCAAAGGTGTTAACTTTGCTTGATATTGACAACAATTGGAGAATTTAATCTACATATTGCCCCGCGGACTGGCTATCGGCGCACTGATCTCTGCCCCGATGGGTCCAATCGGCATGTTGATTATCCAACGAACTCTTAGCAAAGGGCGATGGCCGGCGTTTTTTACCGGAATCGGAGCTGCCCTGAGCGACCTGCTCTATTGCCTGCTCGCAGGTTTCGGACTTAGTTTCATTACGGACATCATCGAGCGTCACCAGTTTGCACTGCAGGTCTTCGGAAGCGTAGTTCTGGCTGCATTCGGTCTCTATCTGTTCAGAAAAAATCCGACACGTTCGCTGAAAGCTGCTCAGGTCGACGGCCGCAGCTATTGGAGTGATTTTATATCGGGTTTCTTCCTGACTGTCTCCAACCCTCTTATACTGTTTTTTATCATTGGTCTGTTCGCAAGATTCAATTTCATACTCCCTGAATTTGAAATATTCCATTATGTATGGGCCTATCTGACGATATTCGGCGGAGCGCTGATATGGTGGTATTTCGTAACTTTTCTCGTGAGCAAACTGCGTTCCCGCTTTAATGTCAGATCATTGTGGCTCGTAAATCGCATAGTCGGCTCTATCCTCATAGCGATGGCTGTTATCGGAGTGCTCCTTGCCATAAAAGACCATGTGATAAATTAATCATTTGATAAAAACTATTAACGATAGCAAACCATGGCAATAACAAAGGTTATAGAAGTTCCATATATGCCCGAACTTGAAGACGCGAAAGGTCACGACGAAATCATCAATATCCTTGATGAGAAAGCACCAAGACGCACAATCGAGTCTGTCAATTGGGAAAAGGAGTTTCCTTATCATCCACTAACGACGTTTTCAATAGCCCACTCCGGAAAAACGCTTTACATCGATTTCTTTGTCAGATGCAACTATCTGCGTGCAGAAAATTTTGAGAACCAGTCGCCGGTAAGCGAGGACTCGTGTGTGGAATTTTTTGTTGAGCCGACCGGGGAGCTTCCTTATTGGAATTTTGAGTTCAACTGTATCGGGACAGTAAACGCATCACATCGATTCGAACGCAAGAACCCTACCCGTCTCACTGATGATGAACTCGCACGGATTAAACGCTATCCATCGTGCGGCACCAGACCGTTCAAGGAACTTGAAGGTCTGTTTACATGGAATCTTCTTGTGGCTATCCCGTTAGATCTTATAGGGATTAAATATGAGGGAAAACCTATCGAGATGAGGGGTAATTTCTACAAATGTGCCGCTGCAGCCACCCAACCCCACTTCTTAAGCTGGAATCCCATCAAGACTGAGCATCCTGATTTTCATCGCCCGGAGTTTTTCGGCAATATCGTGCTTTTATAAGAGCTACAAGTCTGTCGCCAGTTCTGCGAACCCTTTCTGAAAATAATCTTTTGAATACTGGTATCGGTCGACAATTTCGCTATTCCAAAGTATGATATCAACGTCGAGAGGCTTACAGCCTGTTGACTTTGACAGTTCGTTACGGCCGAATTCCAGTTCCAACGACTTGAGGCAGGCACGAAAATCGTCAAGCGTAAAGCGCGTTGTCACCTTCATCACGACATTAAGATACGGAGCGCCAAGGCCGCTGTCATCAGGAGCTTCATAGACAGAACTCGATTTCAGAATATCGCACATACAAGCGAGCCGCGCGATAGCGTTGCTCAGTATCATTTGACGGGCAGATGTATTGCTGCCGAGACATAGCACAGCTGAAGACCTTTCAGACATCTTTCATCGACAATGACAGACGGCGTCGCTCAAGGTCAACCCCTATGACACGCACTTTTACAATCTGGTTAATCCTGACTACCTCTGCCGGAGAGCTGACACGACGATTGGCGAGTTGGGAAATATGCACAAGGCCGCTTTCATGGAGTCCGACATCAACAAAAGCGCCAAAAGCGGTAATGTTATTGACCACGCCTTCGAGAACCATGCCCTCCTTAACGTCTTCGAGTTCCTTTACATCAGGATCGAATGAAGCCGATACAGCTTCGGTGCGAGGGTCATGACCAGGCTTAAGCAACTCGGAAATTATATCAGACAATGTTGCCAAGCCGACAGTATCTGTCTCATATTTTGTCAAATCGATAGATTTCAGCAGTTCCCCGGAGCCAATCATAGTCTCTACATCCACGCCGAGATCGTGAGCCATGCGCGCCACAATATGATAGCTCTCAGGGTGGACTCCGGTATTATCAAGTTTGGAATGTCCGTCCGGAATACGCATAAATCCGGCAGCCTGGGCAAAAGCCTTGGCTCCCATACGCGGAACATTCATTAACTCCGACTTCTGCGTGAAAGCTCCGTTAGCAGCGCGATAGTTGACAATATTTGCCGCAAGCTGCGGACCGATACCGGCAACATAAGACAGTAACTGACGCGAGGCAGTATTAACATTTACGCCAACGCTGTTAACACAACTAGTCACTGTAAAATCGAGCGAGTCATGCAGAGCCGACTGATTGACATCGTGCTGATACTGGCCAACACCGATTGACTTAGGATCAATCTTTACAAGTTCGGCAAGAGGATCGATGAGACGACGACCAATTGAAACCGCACCTCTGACCGTCACATCATAATCAGGAAACTCTTCACGGGCAATATCAGAAGCTGAGTAGACCGAAGCACCATTTTCATTAACTATGTATATCTCGACAGGACGCGGATAGGCTATCGCCTTCAGGACATTCTCGGTGTCGCGGCTGGCTGTGCCGTTGCCAAGCGCAATGGCGTCGACGGAATAGTCAGAGACCAGACGCTGCAACGTCCGAGTAGTGCCGAGGATATCGCTCTGAGGAGGTGTGGGATAAATCACGCCGTGATACAGGAGATTGCCCTGTGGGTCGAGACAAACGATCTTGCAACCTGTGCGATAACCGGGGTCGACCGCAAGAACCGTCTTATGATGAAGCGGCGGAGCCAACAACAGCTGCCTGGCATTATCTGAAAACATAGTGATCGCCTCTCGGTCGGCACGCTCCTTCACTTCCGAGGAAAGCTCTGTCTCAACCGACGGACGAATAAGACGCTTATATGAATCGGAGACCGCAGCTGAAATAATCCCGGCTACCTGACGGCTCATCTTTGGTTTGACATAGAATCGCGAACCAGACTCTATTATTGCATCATCAGGAGTGTCGAGTGACACCTTCA
>CAMWNL010000051.1 GCA_947175585.1 uncultured Bacteroidales bacterium
CTGCTGAGCAATAGCCGGAGCTACCGCACAGCAGATTAAAATCATAAGTACAGAGAAACGCTTTGCGAGCCATGAGGCTGCGGAATTGAGTTGCGCTCTCATTGATGAATTAGTTTTTAATATTGAGAAATAGATTTGTTATAGAAGGAGAGAGCGGATGAGTTTTAGTTCGTTTTTTTATTCCTGTTCTGCTGCGAGTTCTTCGAGCACCTGCCAAACCTGGTAGAGACCGCGAGGAACGTGGAAGCAGCCTTTCCATTTGCCGCCCTTGAGAGTGAGGAGTACTTCGCCGCGACGGTTGAGATAACCGAACCATTCGGGGTATTCTGCGTCGGCAAAGTGAGCCCAAACGTAGTCATGGACGCGTTTGAACCATTCGAGGCAGCGTTCATCGCCGGTGAGGCGATAGCCTTTGATCATCGTGATAAGAGTCTCGATGTGTACCCACCAGAGTTTCTGGTCCCATTCGAGTTCCTGAGTGGGATGGCCTTTGAGATCCATGAAGTAGAATATGCCGCCGTACTCTTTGTCCCAGCCGTATTCAACCATGGTGAGAGCTGTCTCTTTAGCCTGCTCGATGAGTTCGGGACGGTTGAGACGTTTGCCAAGGTCCATGAGGAACCACATAGACTCGATAGAGTGACCGGGGTTCATGTGTCGGCCGTCCATTGAGTCAACGAGCTGGCCATCGGCACCGATGTTCTCTACGACGAGACCGCCGAGCTCAGGACGAATGAATTCGAGGGTGCAGTTGATAGAGTCTTCGATAGCTTTCTGAAGGAATTCGGGATCGATGAGCGGTTCGATTTCAAGCGCGAGGTTGCAAAGAATCATTGGGAGGGCGAAGTTCTTCATCGGGCGAGTGCCGGGGTGAAGCTTGTTCCATTTATCTTTGGGGTTGTTGGCGCGCTGGAGGACTTTTTCGAATGTCTTTTTAGCGATTTCCTCATACTCTTTATTGCCTGTTGCAATAGCGAGCTGACCAAAGGCCATTGTAGCGAAGGTGTAGCTGAAAATGTTGTACGGGTCAACGATGGGCTGTCCTTCGCGAGTTACTGAGAAGTACCAGTCGAGGTTGCCGTCATGGCCATACTTCTTCATGAATTCAGCACCGAGGATAGAGGCATCGAGCCATTCCTGACGTTTTTCAACTTTGTTGTAAAGCATGGCGAACATCCACACTTCTCGGCCCTGGAGCCACATGAATTTGTCGGTGTCGAAAACGCTACCGTCGCGTTCGAGACAGGTGAAGTAGCCACCATACTCCTTGTCGAGCGAGTTGTTAAGCCAGAAAGGAAGAACGTTGTTGAAGAGTTCATCCTTGTACTGCTTAGCGAGTTGTTTGAAATCAGTTGTCATAATTAGGATTGGTTTTATGATAGGTGAGATTAATGATTGGCTTTTTCTTTGAGCTCAGCGATGTCGTCTTTGAGCCAGTATGCCTCGATTTCTTCGAGTGTCTTGCCTGTAGTTTCGGGAACAAGTTTCCACATTATAATTATATAGGGAACGCAGCAAGCGGCGAAGAGGAGGAATGTGCCTTCAAGAGTGAGGGCTTCGAGCAGGTTGGGGAAAATCTGAGAAACGACCCAGTTGGCAATCCATAGAGACATTGATGCAATGGACATAGCGAGACCGCGAACCTTGTTGGGATACATTTCCGAGAGGATCACGAAGATGATGGCGCTGATAGAAATTGCCTGGCAGAACATGTAGGCTCCGAGGAAGACAATCATGAGGACGTCGCTGAGACCCCACTGCTCTTTGAAGTGGAGAAATCCTGCTGCGAGAATAAGGCTGATAATCATGCCGGTAACGCCGAAGTAAACAAGTCCTTTTCGACCGACTTTATCGATGACGAAAATGGCGATGACTGTGGTTGCGCAGTTAACGACGCCAATCCATACCTGGCCTAACAGGGGATCTTCCAATCCAACGTTCTTGAAGATTGTGGGACCATAATATATAACAGCGTTGACGCCCATGAACTGGCCGAGGATCGCAATCGCCATGCCAATCAGGATAGCTTTGATGATGCCTTTATGACGGCGAATGTATTCCCACTGTCCTGAAGCAGGTTCTGCGGCTGAAATGCTCTGTGTAGCAAGTACTTCTTTTTTGATGGCCTCCTTGGCGTTGTAGATGTGACCGAGTACAGCTTCGGCAGCAGAAACGCGACCGCGAACAATGAGCCAACGCGGGCTTTCGGGAACGAAGAAGAGGATGATAAGGAAGATAAGAGCCGGAACCGCGCACATGCCTAACATGCCTCGCCACACCTCTGTAGTCCAGATTCGATCCCAAAGGGACAGAGTTGACGGGTCGGAAATTGCGGCTGAGCCGGCATGGAGGTCGAGGAGGTAGTTAACACCGTAGGCCACGAGAATGCCGAAAGTAATCGCGAACTGGTAGGTGGCTACAAGAGTACCGCGGTATTTAGCAACCGAGAGTTCGGAGATGTAGCAGGGACAAACTACGGATGCGAGACCGATGCCGAAACCTCCGAAAATACGGGCTACAAGAAGTTCGGGGAATGAGTTACAGATTGCACACCAGACGGATGAAGCGAGGAAAAGAATGGCTGCGAAAATCATTGATTTGCGACGGCCAATGCGTTCGCTAACTGTTCCGCCACAAACGGCGCCGAGAATTGAGCCGATGATAGCGGCCGAGACAAAAAATCCGGCCGAGAACGAGCCCATCTGAATGTTGAAGAATTGCCAAACCGCTTCGTTGGTACCAGAGACGACAGCTGTGTCGTAACCAAAAAGGAATCCACCGATTGCAGCAGCTAAGGTGATGAAAATGATGTAATTTAGGTTAAATTCACGTTTTGCCATGGCGAATGAATGTTTGATAGATGTAAGCCGAAAGGCTTTAAAAGTGTTTTTTTATTTTTTGAAATGTGATTTTTAATTTGTTATACGCGTGTAGAATTAATTACGCATACGCGTAATGTCCGGCAAAGATAATAAGTTTTTGCTATTTTTACAAATGATTAGTAAAATATTTTATAAAATCGGCGGTGATTTGAAATTTTATGAATTGATAAGTGGCAGCAAATCGTCAGGATCGGAAATTATGTTGTCGGCGTATGCTTTGCGGAGTTCGCTTTCGGACCGAAAACCCCAGGTGACCCCTACCGAGTCAACACAGGCTCTGCGCGCTGTTTCAATGTCAACTGCTGAATCACCGATATAAATTACCTCAGCCTTTGGGGTGGGGCATTGAGTGAGGACTTCGAAGACAATGGAGGGATCGGGTTTACGAGGGATGCCTTCGAGATGGCCGAAAATTGCTGCAAAGGGAATGTCTGAGAAGTAATGGTTGATTATTTTATGGACGGCGGAGTCGTATTTGTTTGAGGCAACTGCAATATTGACTTTTCTATCGGTCAGCTCAGACAGGAGTTGTCTAATACCGGGATAGGGGACTGTGGCATCGCAGCAATGGTCATTATAGTATTCAACAAAACGACGACGGGCTTCAGAGATTATTTCCGGTGTGCGAGCTTCGTCGGGTAATGACCGCTCGATCAGTTTGGTGATGCCGTTGCCGACCATCATGTTGTAAGAGATCAGGGCGTGAGTCGGATAGTTTAAAGAGCGCAGAGCGTGGTTGCACGCGTTGCCGAGATCGTCGATAGTGTTGAGAAGAGTGCCGTCGAGATCAAATATTGCAAGAGTCTTCATTATAAATGTGAATTTAATGTCAGAAAGGATAGCCGACTGAGAAATGAAAGTTAGTGTCGCGTCCCCAGCGAGGATGGATGATTGGCCAGCGCTCCTGATTGATTGCTGGGTTGACAGCTTTGAAACCTAAGTCGAAACGCAGGAGAAAGTATGTAAAATCAAGTCGGAGACCGAGGCCATAGGCAGCGGCTATCTGGCGATAGAATTTGTTGAAACGGAATTCGCCTTCCGGCTGATTTTCGTATTTCTTAATTGTCCAGATGTTGCCGGCATCAATGAAAAGCGCACTTTCGAGTACCCAAAACAGTTTGGCCCGGTATTCGACGCTCAGGTCAAGACTGATGTCACCACACTGGTTTATGAAGTCAGAAACGGAGTTCTTACTGTCGTATGCTCCAGGACCGAGTGTGCGTACTCCCCAGCCTCGGACGCTATTAGCACCTCCGGCATAAAAGCGTTTTTCGAAAGGAACCATAGATGAGTTGCCGTAAGGATAGGCAATACCGAAACCTGCATGCCAGGCGAGTGCATTGCGGGAGTTAAAGTTGCGTGTGTAAGTATAGTCAAATTCTCCTTTTACATATTGCGCAAACTGAATACCAAAAATTTTGTATGCACCATCGTGGCGGTGTGCACCATCAATTGATGAAATTGCATAGAGTAGATTACCGGCTAATTCGCCTGAAGCGCGAAGAGTGGTAACGGACGGCTGTATTGCAAATGCGTTTACAGAGGCTGTCGGTATACGGCGGTTGGTGCGTGAGTATGTGTAGCCCGTGCGCATAATGAAGTGATCTTCGTAACTGTATCGAAGCAACGGATTGGCCGGGGCTATCTGGTCTATAAAATTGATGGTTGATCGAGGTAGACGGACATAATTAACGTCAATCAGTTCGTAAGTGTGGCGGCGCTGGATGTCACGGTCTCTATGAGACCATTTGTATCGCCATGCGGCGCCGGCGATTATACGAGTATATTCCGGTCGTTCCTGATGGACAAACGATAAGGCAAATTCAGTAGATGCGCGTTGTCGCTGCTTAAAGCTTTTAGAAAGGAACGGAGCTTCGAATTTCGGAAATGTTATGCCTACTTCTCCGGCTATTTCTGTATAATGGTCGTTGATCAGTCCTTCGAAATTACCCGATAAACTTTCATAGGCACCTCGTAATTTAGCAGTGAGCAGTTCGGAATTTTTTGCAAGATTGCGGTGCTGATACGTTATGCCGGCTCCAAAGCCTAAATCACCCTCTGAGTTTGTGCCTTCGACTTCGATGGAAATGCCTTGTTTGCGGTTACGAGAAATAGTAATAATGGCATCCATCCAGATTTCATTACCGACTTCTGCGATTGGTTTCATCTCGATATTTATAAATTTCAGGATGCCCAGTTGTCCGAGAGCTTCATAAGTGCGATCAACATTTGTCGCGCTGTACGTAGCACCAGGTCGTAAGTAACACTTTTCTTCCAGGATTCCGGGTTTAAGGTAGTGATCGTGGCCGTAGACTACTGAAATAGAGTGATAGTGGACAGTGTCGTTTGTAGTGCTTTTATCGGCTATATTTGGATCAGTGACAAAGATAATCTGTCTGATCTTATATATATTATGATGAGAGGGTGATGCAGAGAAAGATGTATCGGAGTTATCGATTGCTTTTTTGGGTGGAAAAACATTCATAGTCAGTTCTACGGCTTTAGAGTTGGCGGTAGTGTCGGCTATAAATGTGATATTATCTTTGTTGAACGCATAGTATCCGGCATTGCGCAAAATTTCGGTTATGGTTGTGCGATCGTTGTCAAGAACATTACGGTCAAAAAGCACACCGGGACGCAGGTTGAGTGCTGCAGTGTCGCTCATGACAATTTTTTGGATGGATGAGTCCGGGATATTGAAAGCAACAGACTCAATGTAATGAGGGTGACCGGGTATGATATCATATTTTACAGCGATTTTTTTTTCGCCGGTGACAAAAGTATCTGCAAGTACTCTTGCATCAAGATAGCCACGATTGATAAGAGCCTGTTTTAGCTGTTTGGCTGATGATTCTGTTAATTCCTGACTGTAGATTACCGGTGGTTGTCCAATGTTGCGTAGCCAACGATTGTACCATTTGGTCGAGTCAATGCCGGATAGACTATAAGTGGCGAGTTGGAGTTTAGCGAATCCAAGGACTTTATGATTCGGAGTCTGACGGAGAAAATAATATAATTCTTTGTCTGTGGCGTCTGTTTTGCCGTTAATTTCAATATTTACTTTATCAAGTAAATAACTGCCATCCGGAACATGCTTAGTCGAACTGCATGCCTGTAACAAGACAGCTATCGTCAAAATGACGAAGGCTATAATTGTTGATAGTTTTGCGTTATGACCGCATCCGTGTAGATTAGTGCTCATTGTTTAGCTTAATGCAGCAAAATTAGTCAAATATTCGGATATGACATAGCGGTGAACTTAAAATAAGGAACAAAAAGATTGGCAAGGGTGTTTTAATGTAAATTAATCAGACTACTTATTTTATGAGAATATCAGGAAATCAACTAACCCAGAAATATGCCGGAGTACGTCATTCGACTCGGCAATCAGAATCCGAACATGCTTTAGAACTTGATTTTAAACCTATCGGTGAAGAAGATATGAAGTTAATCAGAGAATTTACACGGTTTAATGTCGGCAGGACGTGTGACTATACTATAGGTGGCATCTTTATGTGGATAGATTACTTTGACTATGAATACTGCATATCAGACGATACTTTATTTATAAAAGGTATTTCAGAAAGTCATCTGGGTATGGTTGCATTCTCATTGCCTATCGGTAAGTTGACACTTGATGAGTCTGTAACTCGAATCATTAATTATTGTCACGCACACAGCCTACGACCGGCGTTTTCTGCAATTCCGAGTGATAAAGCAGGAAAGATTGCCGAATTGACGGGTGGAAAAGTCGAAGCTTTAGACGGATGGAGTGATTATCTCTATGATGCGAACGCGCTTGCCACTCTTCAGGGAAAGGCATATTCAAAAAAGCGTAATCATGTAAACAGATTCTTGTCGGATAATCCCGATTATAAGTTTGAGATGATAACAGAAGTAAACATGTCTGATGCTTTAGCATTTCTTGAAACTGTTGTTGTAGAAGATAAGCAAGATAAAGAAATGGCCGGTTATGAACTCGAACAGTGTAAGAATGTCTTGCTAAATATTGACACATATCTTTTCGACGGAGCTATTTTGCGTAGACAAAATGGCGAGGTGTGTGCATTGACGCTTGGAGAAGTTATCGGAGATACACTTTATGTCCATATAGAAAAGATGGATCATGAAGTTGCCGGAGCAGGGGAGGCTATTAACAAAATGTTTGCGGCAGAGATGAAAATGCGCTACGCAGAGATAAGTTATATCAATAGGGAAGAGGATATGAATGATTCTGGTCTGCGATTTGCAAAAGAGTCATATCATCCGGTGGCACTACTTGATAAATGCAATGTTATTATTTAATTGTGTTTGTTGGAAGGGTGAGTGATATGCATCCAACACTCTTTAATGAACATATATGCAGGTGTGAATAATGGTCTAAATCTCATACGTTTTTTAGGCGCAATGATTTTTAAGCCTGCATGATGACACTTTATAGTTATTTCGTCAGGAAGTTCAATTGGTTCCCCATCTATATGAGCAATTCCGGATGACGGTCTCCTGATTATAATTGAGTCAGTGCGGAAAGTATCAATCAGTCCACCCTGTGCAATCGATCCAGTCAATAATTCTACACCAACGAGAGCCTGAGAAATCGCATTGCCGGAATGGACAACTGTAACGTCAAGTTGTCCATCTGTAATAGAGGCTGTTGGAGCTATGTAGGCATTGTTGCCATATTGTGAGGCGTTGCAGCAAGCTATTAGAAAGGCGTCAATATTGATTACTCGTTCTCCGAATGATAATTGGTAGTTTTCGGGTGTGAATCTGACAAATTCATCTATGGCGCTTTTAAGATAGGCGATAAGTCCCCGTTTATGACCACCTGCAAATCGAAGACTTACTGCTGCATCAAAACCAAGCCCGAATGTGCAAAAAAAAGGTAAGCCATTTGCTGTGCAATAATCGCAATTTACGACTCTCCCTTTTTTTAATATGTTTAATGCCAGTATGGGGTCAACCGGCAAGTCTATGTGCCGAGCAAGCCCATTTCCGGATCCGTTAGGTAAAATACCTAAAGCGACATTAGATCCGATGAGTCCGGCGGCAACTTCATTTACTGTGCCATCACCTCCACAAGCAAGCACTACATCATAATTGTCGGTTGTTGCAGCCTTTGCAAATTTAGTGGCATCTCCGGGACCTTCTGTCTGTTTGGTATCAATAATATGCCCCATGGATTTTACACGACTTTCTATCAATTCGCGTAACCCATGTTTTGAATTAGTTCCGGAAATCGGATTGATAATAAGCAGAATCTTTAGAGTGCTTGATTTCATGCTGCAAACATAGTCAAAAAAAATTTTATATCAAATTTTCAATATGAAAAAGATGAAATCGCAGATTAAACAAGCAAGTGCGAAATTAGCTAAAATGTCGGAAGAACTCTTTTT
>CAMWNL010000052.1 GCA_947175585.1 uncultured Bacteroidales bacterium
CCCGCAAGAAACTCCAGGAGCGCTTCGCTGACTACCGTTAATCCAATTCACAATTTGTGCATAGTGAATTGACTAAGCTTGCCATAAGAATAAAGATATTAGGATTAGATTAAAGATTAGGTTTACTTATTTCCAAAATTCAAGTAGGGATTTAACTTACGATTCACACTCGCGCCACACTCTGCAAGGAGTGTGGTTTTTTCGTCTGTTAAGGTTGTGAACTTTTTATGATGGCTCGTGTTTCATTATTAATTAACCCATTAATTCAAGTATATATGAAAAAGTTATTATTAATGCTTGGCTTGGTATTGGGAATATCGGCAGTCGCAAGCGCAAAAGATACCTATGCCCACGATGACTCGGTGCTCCCGGAGGCGGCTCGCACTACCATAGCTAACAACTTTAAGTCAAAAGTAAGCGTAGTGAAGATTGAAAAAGATTTTGGTCGCATCAGCGAATATGAAGTCATCCTCTCTGATGGAACGGAAATCAGCTTTGATCGTAACGGTAATTGGGAGAATGTCGAGACCAATAATTCCAAGTCTGTGCCATCAAGCATGGTGCCTAAAGCAATCAGCGACTATGTGGCGAAAAATCAGCCGAAAACTCGGATTGTCGGTATTGATAAGGAGCGGAATGGCTATGAAATTGAGCTCTCGAACGGCGTTGATATGAAGTTTGATGCTAAAGGTAACTTCAAGAAATATGATTAATTGACACCAGTTCTATACCAGATATATAATATGCAGAAGAGGCCGTTTACCCATCGCAGGTAAGCGGCCTCTCATTGCTATAATTCTAAAAGTTATTATCTCAGTACTTTCTTACCGTCTATAATATATATCTGGCCATTCTTCAGTTCGCCCGTTACTTTAATGCCTTGCAGATTATAGACTGCATGTGGGTTGTCATCTGACTCGTCGACGGTGACGTCTGATATGCCGGTGGTGTCAACTGTCATCTTGCATCCTTGCAGATACCACACTGTGTAGCTCGGTGATGTAGTGTTTTTATTGATGACAGCGTAGTCAGCGAAAGTGTATGAGGCATCGTCAGGGTTGAATGACAGGCTGAAATCTTTCAATACCCATTGATTGAGATCTACGCCCGAGAAATACAGATCGGTATTTCCGTCGTGGCCCAAATGTTGCGGACAGGTAAATGCCACGACATTGTTGAGCATCTCACCCTTGACCCAAACATCCGGTATTTCCGGTGAGAGACCTTTGATGTACACCAGATTTCCGTCACGGGCCACATATACGTCGCGTGAGAATTTACCGTTGACGATTAATGAGGTGTTCGAATAACATTCGCCTGAAAGAATATATTTTACAGCCTCCAGATCATCTGGGTCAGCACCAGTTGGTGCGTTTTCATCGAAATATATAGTCACGCCTGACTGGTAGCGCCATGAGTATGTGCGCGGTTGACGAGCAGACGCTTCGATCATAGTACATTCTGAAGTAAATTTATTGGCATCTTTGTCATAATCGAACACGATATCCTGCCAAGCGGTCATTGCGTCGTTCATACCGTGGAGATACACGGCTGATGCCTCTCCAAATCCGAGGAACTGCCCGGCTGGAATAGTCAGTTTGTTGTCATTAAGTGTGCCCCATGCCCATGCCTCCGGCAGATCGAAGCTCAGTCCGCGGAAGTATACCTTGTCATCGTCAATAGCCATATCAACCACTCTTGTGAAATCGCGGTAGAAGATCCCTGTATCATCGCTCTTGCCATTCATCATCATTCGTGTGGTGGTAAGACCGTCAGGCAGCTCAATCGGGTCGGGACGATCACCGATATAAAGACTGCGATAATATGCATAGTAATTATGCATTGTGGGGTTGGAGTTGATAATTACCGGAGAGGTCGATTCAAAGGCGTCGAGGTCTGCATAGTAGTTTATCTCGAGATCGTCTACACCGCCCACGCCAAGCTTCCACCCGGTGAGGAAGTGTCGGCGCTGTCCGGGATCGGTGCCGATATATTGCACAGCGAACGTTACCCGTGATTTATCAGCGTTGAGCGTGCCTTTAACCCATGCCTGTGGAATAAATTTATCAAGTCCCTGGATGTACACGTCATCTCCGTCAAACCCCACTGAGACAACAGTCGAGTAGGGCTGATCTGTCTCGTTCATGTATTCGACAGCTGTAAGAGGATATTCCTTTAACTCAATTCCGGCAGGAGGAGTCACCGCCTCAGGGATTTCATACTCGGAGTATACAGTGTTGTAGTCTCCAAAGCCACTCCATGACTTATTGGATTTCCAGGCCAGACCAAGGATTCGCTTGTCGGAAGTGCCGAGCAGTGACACTTTATCGCCTTCTACCGAATATTTAACCTGTACCTCTATAGTATTGTAAATGAAATTGGTGTCGTGAGAGTCAGGATCTTTGTCCAATAGGCAGAGTTGCAGACCGTCGTTCTGATTTTCATCATAAAAAATATCCTGACCGAGCATCACGGTGATGATCGAACCATCGCCGTTGAGTTCGCCCTCTATCCAGGCACAATCGTCATTGCCTTCCGGAAAAAATCCTGCAATCGGATTTTTAATCCAGGCTTTGGTTCCGTCGGCCGAATATACTATTTCAGTAAAACCGGCTTGATTTTGCAGATGAAGCTGAGAACCGTCGTTAAGATACGTAAGACCACCTGTACGCTGATAATATTTCAGATCGCCGTCAGGCTTTTGTGTGATTATTTCAGCCTTTGCAGTCAGACTAATGACAGTGAGTGCCAAAATCCATAAAAATTTATTCATCTTGATAATGATAATTGGGTTATTATTGCTATTTGTTCGCAAAAATAGCAAAACGCAAACAATCTACCAAGTAAATTCTCGTAATTTTTCCCCAACCGAGTCGTTTTAGAACGGATTAGAACGATTGTGTGAAAAGCGTCACTGGATTCCTAACCCAGGCGAACCAATATCACTTTACAATGAATAAAATATCTGACAATGCCGTATACACTTTCTTTTTAAATTCAAATTTTATTGTTTTTAGCGAGGCTGATGAAAACTCCGTTATATATTGGTTGACTTTTGGTTCTATGATGGAAAAAGCTCTTTTCATTTTCCAAGATTGTGAAAGATCTTTTATATCAGCCAAAATTAGATATATTCTATTCTCTGCTCCGAATCGCATTTCACCTTGATTTTCATAAAGCCATTTCATAAGTTCGACAGGATTACTTTGAGCACCTTCGATTACTTGTTGCCGAGCGTTTTCTAACTCATTTAATATGTCAATCCTATTCGCTTCCTTAATCTTCTCACTCAATGTATAGAATTGTTGGATTACAGAAGAATTCTTATCGCAGAAGATACCTACTTCTTTACACCTATCTTTTAGCCATGAAATTGAACTTTTACCAAATATTTCCCTAAGCTTTTGTTCCATAAACTGGCTTGGGAAGAACGTAACCTTAAGATCTAATGGATAGTCCTCTATGAAAAAGTCAACGCTTTTGATTTCTCCGACAGCTGAAATTACCCTTTGATTACGTTTAAATAAAGACTCAATGACAAAAGAAGTCCAGTTGTTATACCAACTGTTTTGTACATAATTCCATGCATTTGCCCCTATTTCAGCCTGTTTATTTTGCAATTCGTTATAATTACTGAGAACCTTTACATAGCGACTTATGAAATACTTATCAAGGGAATTGTTCTGATCGCCGCCCCATGCATAATATTGGATTCGATATAGGTCTTCTTTCAATTGTTCTATATCAACTCCAATTTCGGTATACCATTCATGATTCAAACATTGTAAGAAGGTGTCAAGAATAGACATTGCGTCCGAACGCTTTTCCAAAATATCAAATAACTCAATACTCTGTTCTGAAACTTTCGTGGCAGTCAAGTCTATTTTATTTTCTTTGATAAACTGTCGCAATTGTTTACTACGACAAATTGCACGTACTTTGAGCCAGAGCAATCCGTAAAAATTACCATTAAAGGCATACAAATTTTGATTTCGGAATTCATTATCCCATTTTTCAAATTCTGTCATAGTACTTAATAGGGTTCACATATTATTAAAATTTCACTACTTCCTGCCACGCTACCTTTGCCCCCTCTTCCTGCTTGATAGACTTTTTGCTCTACGGAAACTTTTCGAAAAGGGTTTATTAATCCTATAAGAGTCTCGATAGAGGGATAGCTTCGATCGTTATAACTAATTAACCAATAAGGTATATCTTCAGAGAGTTTAAACAATCGTTTAAAACTATTGATTATTTCTTTTTTGGTGTCAAAACCACTTTTCTTTTTAGGACTATATCTTTTAGTGCCGTTGATAAACTCTTTGTCTTTCCAATAATTAGTATATGTTTCCAACAGATGATAAAAACTTTGATAATCTGCATGGCTATCACAATACGGAGGATCAAAATAGGCTACATCTATATTGGATAGAGAGGGAAGAAGGTCAAAGATATTTTCATTATATGCTAGACAATCGGTTCCATTATCAAATACTGCGTTATTGTATTCTGCAACCAATTCTAAAAAAATATCCTTTATCGGCCTTACGAGGCTACGATTACGTTTTATCCTCTCTGGGTTAGATGCATATACTAAGGCCTGGGTATGAGCAAAATGCCCCATTGTAACCTTACGTGTCATAGCTCTATTTATTATAGAGAATGCCATCGCTTTCTTATAGTCATTATTTAGAAAGTCTATGTTGCTTCGAAAAGCATCCAAAAATATAGTTTCTTCCTGTATAAAGAATAAGTTGGAAAAAAGGCTCTCCATTAAATTATATGCAAGTGCATCAGAATTGGGAGAAAAAAGAATGTCAATATCGTCATTTGTCAAAATCACATTCTTATTTTCTATCAATGCTTTCCCAATTTTACTGTTGAATAGTAAAAAATCATTGGAAATAACAGTTTTTCCCATTTTTTTGCATAAGAAGCCTATTGATTGCGAACCACTAAACGCGTCTAATATTACATTTGAATTATCTGGGATATGTTTAGTAATCCAGTCACTATGGACATACTTAGCTCCCAAATATTGTGGTTTCGGGAATGGTATGTCCATAAATTTATAATCTTCAAATAAAGAAGGTTGTAAGGTTATAGCGCTTCTCATATCACAAAGTTAGCTATAATTATTGAAACTTACAATAATAGAACCAATTCTTACAACAAGGAACTTGAGCTTATCTATGGGCAGACCAATGAGTTACGAAGGGCGGAGAAAAGAAAAGAGGACTCTCGTGGTGAGAATCCTCTTTTTCAGTACCCGGACCCGGGATCGAACCGGGATGGGTCGCCCCACCGGTGTTTGAGACCGGCGCGTCTACCGATTCCGCCATCCGGGCGAATGGTAGTGCAAAGGTAAGTGTTTTTTTTGTTTTTTACAACACTAAGATTGCTGAAACATCGTCACGGAGCAATTATTATAATGTTTTGTCACCTTAAAATGTGTTAAATGTCACACACTTCGCTTGTTTTTCATTAAGTTTGTAAAAATAATTAACCAACATCCAAGTCTATGAGATCTAAAGATGACAAGCCCAGGGCAAAGACGGCTCCGAAGAAGGCATCGAGTGTGCAACGCCGCAAGCGTTCAGCCAAAGTTTTGCCGATAATTAAAAATGATCCGTGGCTCGAACCGTATGTTGATGCAATCAACGGACGCCATCAGGACGCCGAACGCAAACGTAAGGAGCTCGGCGGAAAATTGGTTGATTTTGCAAATGCACATCATTATTTCGGACTGCAACGCAATGCCGACGGCAGCTGGACATTCCGCGAGTGGGCGCCTCACGCTACATCTATCACTCTTATAGGAGATTTTTCTCGCTGGAATGAGGAAGCGATGTTTGCTTTGAAACCTGTGGGTAATGGGGTCTGGGAGATTAATCTTCCGGCCAATGCCATCCATCACGGTGATTATTACAAGATGATGGTGCGTTGGGACGGTGGTGAAGGTCAGCGTGTGCCGGCTTATGCTACCCGTGTAGTCCAGGATCCTGAAACAGCTATTTTTTCGGCTCAGGTCTGGGAACCGGAGGCGCAATATGTCTGGAAAAATGATGATTTCAGACCTGATACAAAACCATTGCTCATCTACGAATGTCACATAGGCATGGCTCAGGAGCGAGAGGGTGTAGGCACATACAACGAATTCCGGGAAAATGTTTTACCACGTATCGCTGCCGACGGTTATAATGCCATACAGATAATGGCTATTCAGGAGCACCCTTACTATGGTTCGTTCGGCTACCATGTGTCGAGTTTCTTTGCGGCATCGAGCCGATTCGGCACCCCCGAAGAACTTAAGGAGCTCATCGACGCCGCCCACGGCGAAGGCATAGCAGTGATAATGGATATAGTCCACAGCCACGCTGTCAAAAACGAAGCCGAAGGCCTCGGTCGGCTTGACGGCAGCTATGATTTATACTTTTACGGGGACGGTCGTCGCGAGCATCCGGCGTGGGACTCTCTCTGCTTTGATTACGGCAAAAACGAAGTGATTCATTTTTTGCTGTCAAACTGCAAATACTGGATGGAAGAGTATCATTTTGACGGTTTCCGTTTCGATGGTGTGACGTCGATGCTCTATTATAACCACGGTCTCGGCCAGGCCTTCAACGGATATGCTGATTACTATAATGGCGCACAGGATACTAACGCCATCACATATCTCACCCTTGCCAATGAGCTTATCCACGATTACAACCCTCACGCTATAACTATCGCAGAGGAAATGAGCGGCATGCCGGGTCTTGCCCTCCCGGTCAAGGACGGTGGCATCGGATTTGATTACCGCATGGCGATGGGTATACCTGATTACTGGATTAAGACTCTCAAGGAAAAGAAGGACGAGGACTGGCATCCGACATCGATTTTCTGGGAACTCACCAACCGCCGTGCCGACGAAAAGACTATCAGCTATGTCGAGAGTCACGACCAGGCGCTTGTCGGTGATAAGACTGTGATATTCCGTCTTATTGACAAAGAAATGTATTGGCACATGGAGAAGGACGACGATAACCTCGCAGTCGCCCGAGGCATGGCGCTCCACAAGATGATACGTCTTGTCACCATTGCCACTATCAATGGCGGATACCTTAATTTTATGGGAAATGAATTCGGTCATCCCGAGTGGATTGACTTTCCTCGCGAGGGTAACGGGTGGAGTTATAAGTATGCCCGTCGCCAATGGGATCTTGTCGACCGCGACGACCTCAAATATCAATATCTCAATGATTTTGACAATGCGATGGTCGAACTCGTCAGCTCATGCTATGATTTTCAGTCGCTACCGATAAGGAAACTATGGGAAAAAGATGATGATCAGATACTTGCGTTTATGCGTGGCGATCTTGTGTTTGTATTCAACTTCAATCCCTTCAACTCATTCGAGGGCTACGGTATTCTTGCGCCCGGGGGGTCTTATGAAACAGTGCTTTCGACCGACCGACCCGAATTCGGTGGCTATGGCAATATCGACGAAACTGTCGAACATCTCACAGTCTCCGATCCTCTCTACTCGCCTCACGGAGTTGAATGGTTGAAACTTTATATACCATCGCGTTCGGCTCTCGTCCTCCGCAAACGCCCCAACCTCCGCAAACCCACTACATCACGCCGCAAGAAATAAAATAAATAGATTATAAAAAGCAAGTCGCATTTCCAGACTATCATAATATCTGGAAATGCGACTTGTCTATTTAATTTAGATGAAATATTTGTTTGAGAGGCAATATATAAGTATAATTAGGGTTAAAGTGTCTGCAGTTTCCGTCTCTCTTTTTAAAACCTCACGTCGAAGCGTTGTCGGGGGAGGGTGGGTGAGTGCACTATTATGGTGAAGCCCCGAGAGTTGTCAAAACGCATGCCCCGGGTTGTTTCAGACCAGATCCTTTCACATGTTGACTGTCCGCCACAGTTGGTGTCCGGAAAAATATAGACAAGTTTATCGCGCGTCGACTTAATGTCAGCACTGTCATCATTGATGATTATCAGGTCGGCATCTGATGGTTCGGGCGCGAAATTGACATTGCGTCTGACCGATTTCAGAGCGACTTTCTGTAACGAAGCATTACGATCACCAATAATAATTGCAGAGGCCGGGTTAAATCTGACGGCTATCCTGAATATCAG
>CAMWNL010000053.1 GCA_947175585.1 uncultured Bacteroidales bacterium
ACAGCAGAAAACGAAATAGAATTAGTTTTTTCATAGGATTAGATTTTAAGGTTTTAACAAGGCGCGGCAGTCGTGAGACCGCCGCGCTTGTTATATAAACCTGTCATATCAAAAGAAGTGGGAGATAAGCGATCAGGCTTATCTCCCACTTGAAATAGAGATGAATGTCTATCTGGGATTATTTGATCATCACTTTGCGATAGATGCAGGTGTTGTCGGTGCGTACAAGGATAATGCGTACACCAGGTTCGAGATGAGAGATTGTCATGGTGTTGTTGCCGCTATTGGTCGCTATTGCAATCTTGTTGCCGGCGATGTCATAGACTTCAACCGCAATGACAGATGAGAGATCACCTTTCAGAGCCACAGCGCCGTTCTGACCGACAACCTCGAATGAGTCGGTGTTGACTGCATCTATGGCAGCTGTGCCGTCAAGACCGATGCCGAAAGGAGCATTGAAAGTGCTTAGAGGCATTTCGTCGAAGCTGACGGTTGTTGACGAAACCATTTCTTTTTCATCAGGAGTGATGAAGCGGAAAGAAATGAGATCGCCTATATTACCATGGATGTTGATCATGATGACACCGTCAACATAGACGCCAATACCGCGACATTCGTCACCGCAGAATGCTGCGACTTCATAAGCGCCTGCATCAGCTACATTGCCATCAATGTCAATCAGATTTGCTGTCAATGGCATTACTGAGGGGTATCTGTGGTTATCTACGACCCAGTTTCCTGCAGTGAGACGCGGCGCGGCTGCGATGAGAGCAGGTTCGTCAGCAACAGGAGCGAAGTTATATGTGAATTGTTTGTCTGAATTACTGTAATACATATAACCAACACCTGGAGTCAGAGAGGGGAGTGTGCCTTTCCAGACACCTTCATCATCAACCTGCTGATAACCTTCAAGACCAACAATCATGTCGCCTTCTTCAGCTTCGAGTTCGGCAAGAAGGTCGCTGATGAGAAGACTTGCATCATCAACAGGACAGCCGATCCAGTTCCAACCGCTGTGTAGAGTGACGGTGGCAGTCGGGTCGTAAGCAACACCGCTGATTGAAGCAGAGGCAGATTTTTCAGAAACGCAAACCTTGTAAGCGACTGCAGGATCGAGTTCTTTCAGATTGCCAACCAGACCGAGTTTCGGGTCACGGACGGTCTCAAGAGTTTGAGACACGATGCGGCTGATACCATCGTTAGCAAAATCAGAAACAGCGACAGCGGTCTCCATGTTATGAGAAATCCAGTTCCAATTCTGCATGAGGCTGTAATTGATATCAACACGTTTTAGCTCGAAGTCGAGAACAACCTTATCGGAAAGATTGCCTTTGTATTCAGCAATAGCGTTGACAGTCATGGCTTCGCCTTCCATAGCGAAAGGAGCTGTATAAGCTTTGCGCGAGCCGTCAGCAACAGACGGGTCTGTGCCGTCGAGAGTATAATAGATTGTTGCGCCATCGGTAGCGGAAACAAGTTCGATCTTGTCCTTGCGGTAGAGTTTGGTACCGCTCACGCCTGCAGAGGCAGGATTGTGAATCCAAAGAGGATGGCTTCCTATAGCAAACTCTGTTTTTGCTACGCCTTGGTTAGCGCAGAGGTAAGCATCAAACGGACGGACGGCGACACTGTCTTCGGGTGAAGCAAGAACGAATTTTGCACCTGACTCATCGAGAGCAAACCAGTCACCGAGACGAGAGTCTCCGTCAAATGAACCGTAAAGTGAGAATTCCTTGCCTGCGGCGACAGTCTCTTCGGGTACAGGGCTGAAAGCGACATCATAGACGAAATTATCATCGTCAGAGAGACCATCGGCAAAGAAAGTCACGGGAACAACTTCGAAAGGAGCACAAACGTTGGCAAGATAAGGACGATTGGCAAGGAACTGAGACTGAACAGTCATAGTTTCAGCCGTTTCGTCATCAAAAGAAATCAGGTTGATGCCGCTGCCCTGACGGTTGTCAAACTCGACACCATAAGTCATGCCTGTCGGGGCGAAAGGAAGCATTATGCCTTTCCAACCACCGTCAACGTCGTTGCCGTAGCTACCCGGAATGTCGACAGTGAATGATATACGGTGACTGCCAAGGCTAAAGCTTGCAGGAGCGTTAAACGGATGGTTGCCGTCAAGAATAATATCTGAAGCAGCGATGCGCTGGCCGTTGATATTGAGGATGATGTTGAGATGATCGGCATCAGGAATGTCTGTATCGGCCATATAGATGATACAGTTGGGGTTAAGACCGCGGAATGATTCGGCTGTTATACCGTCGTTAACCGAAGCCGCACGAGAAATCACCTCGTCGCTTCCGGAGGTAGCAGGGAGGATGATACTTGTAAGATTAGAGCAACCCTCAAACGCACCTTCGCCGATAGCGTTTACGCCCGGAATTGTGATTGATTCGAGATTTTCGCAACCTTTGAATGACTCGGCGCCAATCTCAGAAACGTTAGCCGGGAAGATAACGTTGCGGAGATTTTCCATGCCTTCAAAAGCATTAGACGGTATTGACTCATTTTCAATCTGAGAGAGGTCAAGAGTCTCGACCGATTCGAATTTCTCGCGGATAGCGTCAAAAGCGTCTTCATCCAGCATACCGGTTACGGCAAGTTCGCTGAAGTCTTCCACTTCGTCTTTCTCAACAGCTGTGAGATCTTCTGACGGTATCGGAGATCCTTCCTCAACGTGAAGTGTACCATAAACCTTTACCCAGGTATCGCCGGGGAGTGCCGGGATCGTGTAGAGACCTTCCTGGTCGGGGAACGCTTCAAATGTTTTCACTTCATATTCAGCTTCAGCCTTCTCAGTCGCCGGCTTCACCATGATCTTGTTTTCTATCAGAACAGAAAGAACCACGTTGGGTGAGGGTGGGGTAAGCCGGAATTTGTAATCCTTACCTTCTTTATAGGTAGTTTTGGTTCCGGTCTCACCATAGATAAATTTAGAAAGTTGAGCATCATATCTATCATCAGCTTCGACATTGACAATTTCTGCTTTTACATCTGCTGCCCCATCAAGATTCTGGAATGTGATGGGATAGTAGAATATGATGTCGAGTGTATGATTCTGAACATAGTCATAATATACCGGACTGATGTTGGGATTAAACTTAATAACGTACTGTCCGCCGTAACCATACTGATCAGGCGATGTATAAGAGGTTATTTCCCTACCGTTGTCATACAATTTGAAGACTACGCCACGTCTGTAGATTCCTGATGATTTCGAGATGGTAGGACAGTTCGGGAGACCTATTGAAACCTGAACAGTAGAATTGGTTACCTCAATCTTGCTGCCATCTCCGTAAATAGCATTATAGACGAACGCTCTTGTGGGTTCGTATTTGATCCAATAGTAATTCTTAGATGACAACGGACCGATTTCCTTCCAGAAAGCAGCAGCAGAGTAAGCTGACTCAGAGCCACGCGGTATTTCAAGAGTAATCTTTGCGGCATCAGAGGGGAAAGGCGACAATGTGCCGGTGGCAGGAGGAGTATCACCGAGCATTATGATCTTGGTAAGAGCCACGCAAGACGAGAACGCTCCGGAACCTACATAATTAACACTTGCAGGAATTGTGACTTCAGCAAGCTGAGAACAACGGGCAAAGGCATTGTCGCTGATGCGTTCGAGGCCCTGCGGCAGAATAATCTTCTTCAAAGCAGATACGACACCGGACGTAGAGGGCGCAAAGGCATTGGCCGGAATAGCGTCTCTTGACATAGCCGCTCCCTTGATGGTCACGTCAGCGAGATCGAGGTCAATAATATAAGCGGCATTATTGCGGAAAGCTTCAAATTCGCTATCAAGAATTGTGCCGATGACTTTCAGACGAGCCGGACACTCAGCGATTTTCTTAGCGAGTTCGCCTTCCTGAACGTTAACGACAACATAGTCTGAAGCTCCGGCGTCGTTAATCTGGATTGTGATATCAAGATCCTCGGTTACTGCCGGAATAGACAGATTGGCGACGGCAGCACTCACAACCTTATTTATGCCGTTAACAGCGAGCGTCACACGCTGCAAGGGAGAAACAGGAGTAACCTTAAGGTTGAACGGCATGCCGCGAACAATCTCAGTAGCAGTTCCCGATAGCTGAGCACCGTTAACAGACTGAGGCATGTTGATATTGTGATAAACAACCCGGTTGCCCACAGCGCTGATACGGTCTGTGATGCTATCGGCCTCGGCCTCTACAAGTGTCCAGTCTTTTTTATTATAAGAGGTAGCAAGACGAAGGAGATTGCCTTCTTTTACGGACGCTTCGTTGACCTGACAGTCGAAATTGAAGGTCAGATTACCAGCGTTGTTAGAGTAGTTGGCGATAACCGGAGAAATAAACTCTTTGATATTACCGTTTTTGTCAGTAAGCACCATGCCATAGAACTTGGATGCATCATATCCGGCAGGTACTTTGATGGCATTGGCTCTAACAGTGAATGCTTTTCCAAGCGGTACGTTAACGACCTCAGTAACGAGACCTACGCCACCTTCATCACCGGTGATTTTCCATGTCTTATCGACAGTGGTCGCTGTCGGCTCTTTAAAGATAACATGGATAAGGGTGTTGGCTTTAACAGGAGTGCTATAGATACCGTCGGCGTTAACATAAAGACGGTTGCTGTTAGCGTAGACTTCCATTGTAGCGTCGCCGAACGAATCGTCGCTTTCAAGTGAAAAGCTGTAAACAGAACCGGGAGCAAATTCAGTACCTTCGGTGATAGAAGTGAACTTGAGGCCTTTGTCTTCCTTGACTGTTACAGTATAATAATCAGGAGCCACGACATTCTGTTCTTCAATTTCTTTGAAATCCTGCCAGTTTTCTTTAGCCTTATAAGCTGCAGATGCGCCAACAGGTACGATAAGTTTTGCTTTGGGAGTGCCTTCAAATACGCACCAGTTGACCCAAGCAGGATTAGCGCGACGAACAATAACCTCTCGGAGCGAAGAGCAACCAACGAAGATATTATATTCATAAGTAGCTACAGAGGCAGGAATTTCGATTGATTTCAGGCCTGTGTTGTTGAAACAGCCGCTTTTGAATGTGGTTACGTTAGACGGCAGGATTATGGTCTGAAGCGAACGATAACCGCTGAACGCTTTTGCCGGGATGGCATTGGCCGGGTTAGAGCCGTTGGCAAGAATATTGACTTGAGAAATGTCGAGGCGGTTAAGTTTCATACGCTCGCGAATGAACGTGAAGTCGTTGACGTTCATTGTGCCGAAAAGGGTGAGGTCAACGATTGTCGCGGTCTCTTTTTCATCGAGCATATCCTGGAGTTTGCCGGCTTCAAGCCATAGAACACTCTTAGACAGTACTTCGGATGCATTCTGCACGATTATATCAATATTCTGGTCTTCGATAACATTGGCAATCTTGTAGCCGTTAGAAGCGTCAGCAGTAAGAATATAGCCATTGGCTTTAACTGTGATTACTTTATCAGCTGATTTCGGAGTGACCTTGAACGAGAAGTCACGGCCTTTGATAACCTTATCATCGGTTGTTGAAACCTCAACGTCTTCTGTCGACGAAGGTATGGTGATAGAGAAGTAGGGAATCTCGGCACCTTTTGCAAGCACTTCTCCGGGGGCAAGCAGGTCACCGGCAACCGGCAACCAAGCCGCGCTGTCAGAAGATTTTGTTACGAGACGAACCACATCACCATCACTTACCGATATGCCTGAAGGAAGTGTACAGTTGAAATCAACATATTTCTGAGTCTGTAAAGCAACCAACTTGAAGTTGCGGCCATCATTGAGCAGGGCTTTCTGCTTACCGGCTGCATCAAACAACGCGACTGAAAGCTGGCCCGAGAAGTCGGTGTTAGAGATATTTTTAAGAGCACCTGCTCTCAATGAGAATGATTTTCCAGCAGGAACGTCAGTCACATCAAGAGTAAGACCGACCTGACGTTCGTCGCTCGTGATGTGGATAGGAGACCATTCGATTTCTGTAGTCGAGGGCTTGATGTTATATACTATCGTGGTAAGATCGTTATAGCTGTGTGCCCGGCTAACGACAGGATTGAGAGCATCGGAAGCGTAGTATCCATTGGCTGAACCACCCCAGCCCCAGTTGATGTGAAAGTAGACTGTGGAACCTCTTTTTTCATAACCGTCGCAAACGAATGCATGGCCCGAAGAAACATCCTGACCGCTGTAAAGCACCGGGCGACCTTCGTTGATTTCGTTAACAATGACGGCATCCCATGCGTCTTTACTCATTTCAGAGCGCTTCTTATATGATACTCCGGAATCATAGCCAAACAAAGATGACAATGCGTAGGGTACCTTTACTTCGAAAGCACTCGAACTTGACATGCCGAAATCAGTTCCGATCGCAATTGCAGCATCGGCGACAAGCGTAGCAACTACATCCGCTTCGTCCTGAGTATAACCATTGCGGTAGTTATCGTTACGCATATCACTCCAAGAGTATGCAGATGCTTCGCCATCTTTAACTAACGAAGCCGGGCGATTGGCCGGATATGAATGATATTTGAGAATTTCGGCCAACGCTACACCGACACATCCGGTAAGTCGACGGTTGGGAATATTGTTATTGAACGGTGCTTCCTGACTCCACGAGGGAGTTTCGAGAAGTTTGCTTTCAAGTTCACCTGCACGAGCAGAGCGAATTTTATATGGGGCGCTGACGGCCGCTGCAGCCGGTGTCGACAAAATCGAGCCGGCCGCATCGGGAATGTTGTTACTGCTCCACGTAGTAGAAGTTGAATATGCAATGACCGGGATTGAATTATCGTCGGCGGATACGATAATGAATCCTTTGCCATCTTTAGCGTTGAACACATAGCAAACAGGGTTAGAAGATGCATCACGTGTGATGTGGGCAAGTGAAAACGCATCTTTGCCAGTCAACCTTTGTACTTTGCCGGTCTGAAAGAATTCAGCGGCAACGTTTTTAGCTTCGTCCTCAGAGAGAGTCGCCGCTCCGGAAACTGATGGAGCGAGTACGCATAACCCGAGAATCAGCGTCTGCTGAATTGATTTAAGCATAGTTTATTAGTTTTTAGTTTTAGATTTCATTTTTAGAGAACTACAGAACTGAGATTATTATTTGATCAGAACTTTCTTGCCATTTATAATATAGACACCCGTGGCAAGTCGATTTTTGACCTCTTCGGGACGAATGTTTTTGTAGATCAATACACCATTGATATTATAAATAGTCAGAAGTTCATCATTATCAAATATTACACTGAGAGCTGAAGACACTTTCTCTGATGCGACGCCGTGGATTTCAACATCGTGAGCCGGCATTGTTGCCGGAATTTCGTCAGTCCATCCTTCAAAATCCATAGTTGATGGAAGTTCCGGATCAGGAATGATGACTTCAGCGCCAAATTCCAACTCTTCGTCCATATAAATTTCATCATTGATATATACAATGAGACGGTAAGAGTTGACGGTGTAGCTGCCGGTGATTTCGATGTCTTTGGCCGGCATAGTCTCGGGGATGTCGTTCCATCCAGCGAAAGTGTAGCCTTCTTTTTCAGGAGTCTCTGGTGCGGTGATTGCAGCACCGAATTCGACATCAAGGGTCGCCACTATATCGTCATCGATTTTGAAAACAGCTTTGTAAGAGTTAACGGTATAGCTTCCGGTGATTTCGATGTCGTTTGCCGGCATAGTCTCGGGGATATCGTTCCAACCAGCGAAAGTGTAACCTTCTTTTTCCGGCGCCTCGGGAGCGGTGATTGTGGTGCCGAACTCTACATCGATAGTAGCTACAACATCGTCATCGATTTTGAAAACAGCTTTGTAAGAGTTGACAATGTAGCTGCCGGTGATTTCGATGTCGTTGGCCGGCATGGTTTCGGGGATATCGTTCCAACCGGCGAACGTGTAGCCTTCTTTTTCGGGCGCTTCGGGCGCGGTGATTGTAGCACCGAACTCTACATCAATGGTTGCTACTACTTCGTCACCGATTTTGAAAACAGCTTTGTACGTGTTGACGGTGTAGCTGCCGGTGATTTCGATGTCGTTGGCCGGCATGGTTTCGGGGATATCGTT
>CAMWNL010000054.1 GCA_947175585.1 uncultured Bacteroidales bacterium
ACCCTGACCGACGCGTGCTCGGAGTAATCCGCCCGACCGTCGAAGCCGTAGGCGACATTACACACAACGGCCATGTAGGCATATTCGCCACACCCGGCACAGTCGCATCCGGCTCCTACGAAATCGAAATCGCCAAATCAAACCCCGACTTCAAGGTCTCAGCCCATGCCTGCCCCATGTGGGTGCCTTTGGTCGAGAACCGCGAAGCCGACCGTCCCGGAGCCGACTACTTCGTCCGTCAGGAAGTTGACTCACTGCTGACCGACGACCCTGACATCGACACTATCATACTTGGCTGCACCCACTATCCGATCCTTTATCCTAAAATCCGCAGCGCCGTCCCTGAGTCAATCGAGATTGTTCGTCAGGGCGACATCGTAGCGCGTAGTCTCGCCGATTATCTCCACCGCCACCACGAGATGGAGCAGCGACTCACTCGCCACGGCCACACTCAGTATCTCACCACCGAAAGCCCCGAAAAATTCTCTGAACTCGCAACCCTCTTCCTCGGTCACCCCATCCATGCCCGACACATCGAACTATAAAAACTTTCATTATGTTAAATCGAAAAATATCAGACTTGATTCCTGTCATCAGGGACTATTTTCAGGGTAAGCCGGTCTTAAAGGCCTGGCTGTTTGGCTCATGTTCTCGTGGCACGGAAACCCCCGAAAGTGACATCGACCTACTCGTAGACTACGATAATACTAATGGGATTGTATCTCTATTCACAATGGGAGGCATGGTGATGGATCTTACTGATTTATTAGGTCGCAAGGTTGATTTAGTTGATAGCAGAGGGCTTAAAGACTTTGCACGCAAAAGCGTAGAAAACGACAAAATTTTAATCTATGAGAGAACCAATTAAAGACAAAGGACGCATTGAGCACATGCTTGAAATGGCTCTTGCACTTAACGCAGAAAAATCGAAATTAAGCCTTGAAGCCATAAAAAATGACACAGTCGTGTTTTACGGTCTGTCAAAGATGCTTGAAATAATTGGCGAGGCGGCCTATAAACTCACAATAGAATTTAAATCCGAAAATACTGATTTGCCATGGCGTGAAATAACAGGCATGCGTCATATACTTGTGCATGGCTACTTTTCTGTAAGTCCGGAAGTTATTTGGGATGTCATTGAAAATGATATCCCCGGCATGATTCCTATACTGCGCCGTTATCTGGAAAAATGGTCAATTTCTTGATACTCAAATCGTATATGTCGAAATCGACTGTCCACCCCATCCAAGCCCGACACATCGAACTCTAAAGCACCCTCGCTCAGAAATTTAACTTAATAATATCATGATTATGAAACAATGGATTTTTGGCATCCTATTGCTTTTGTGCAGTACCCCCGTGTTTGCCATACCTCAGACAGACAATGATGTCAACGATTTCAACGCTCTTACCCCCGAAGACCGCCAATTGCTTGAAAAGATTATCAGATTGGTAGATGAAGGCCTGAATGAAGCAGTCGCCCCTGATTTCGATTATCTCATAAAGAAATATCCCGACAATTATCTTGTGCAATATGAGCAGGCTTATAACTTTTATTTCCTCGGTCAGTATGACAAAGTAATTGAGGCTGAGAAAAAGCTGCTTGGCAGCGAATCTGTCAGCGAACGCACATATCAGCTGATCGGTAATTCTTATGATATGCTTGGCAATCGTGACGAAGCGATAAAAATCTATCAGGAAGGTCTCAAACATTTCCCTCAAAGCGGTTCGCTGTATCTCGAATTAGGAAACATTTATAATATGAATGAAGACTATGATAAAGCATTGCAGTCCTATAATAGCGGAATTTTGGTCCAACCTGATTTTTCGTCTAACTATTACCGTGCCGCGCCTCTATATATTGCGTCAGAGTCTGCAAAGGTTTGGGGACTGGTTTACGCCGAGACTGCCGTATTGTTAGCTCCGTCTAATGATGCACGTCACAAGGAAATGACTGAAGACATAATTTTTTGCCTCAAAGAGAACATAAAATTAAACGTCGGTGATTCAACAGTGGTTTCGGTTAAGCTCGTCCCAGGCCGAGATATGGAGATTGACGGCGCCACACAAAAGGTCTATTTAGGATTTCCGGGAATTTATGAAGGAGCATTTGGCAGGCCATTGATGAAAATGCTTCTCGAAAAGCAAGCTTTCACATGCAGCCTTTCGCAATTAATTGAAATTCGCAAAGGTATGCTTGAAAACTACTTCGATGTCACTAATAATCTCTATGGTAATTCAATGTATCTTTTAGAATTCCAGAAAAAGATTCTCGATGCAGGTCATTGGGATGCATACAATTATTTCCTGTTTATGGAGTCTTTTCCCGAACTATTTGATGAGTGGTACGACGCTAACAGTTCTGCCTTCGACGCTTTTGCGGAGTGGTACGATAACAATCCATTCACCCTTGGCGACGGACGGTCAGTAAATCCTATGCAAATATTCGATAACTACCATCCGGTCGACCTCATGGAGGCAATAAGTATTCAAGCCGAGCTCCTCACTGACAAAAAGTAAAAGAAATAGTCATAACAGAATTCCCTTACAGAACTATAGAGACTCTGCTACACGCTTAACTGGAAATTATTATAAGACCCCGTTTCCCAATATTTATATTATAATATATTGTTATTATAGTACATTTATATTAACTTTGTAATATAAAATACTACAGATATGGATATCGCATTGAAAAAGAATCAAAGTTTCCGACTCCCGGTAGAGTTAATTGAGAAACTCAAAATGCTTGCTAAGCGACAGAACCGCAGTCTCAACAACTATGTAGAAACATTGCTCCTTGATGCTGCATATCACGAGCCAAATGCTGCAACAATCGACGCAATGAATGAAGCCAGGAGTGGCAATTTACGCAATACCCCTGACATTGATTTATCTTCTATCGAAGCAATGGAAAAATCAATGGGGATATGAAGAAATTAAAGGCTACATCTAAATATAAGAAGGATTATAAAAGATTTCGCAATCAACCTAATAAAATAAAAAAATTAGTTGAAGTTCTTACACTTCTTCAAAACGAAATTCCTATACCTGAAGAATATAGACCTCACATGCTCACAGGTGACTACGCAGGATTCATGGAATGTCATATTGAAGGAGATTTCCTTTTAATATGGTTAGATCCGGAAACTGATCAAATCGACTTAGTTCGCCTGGGTTCACACTCAGAATTATTCGGTTGACAATATACACTGACGCAGCAGGGCGAAGCCGATGAAAGCTTCGCCCTGCAGTATTATGCGTATTATTATAAATGTGCTTATGATTTGTCGCGCATGAAGACATTGATCGGAGTGCCGTTGAAGTCCCAGTGCTCGCGTATCTTGTTTTCAAGATAGCGGCGGTAAGGCTCCTTGACCCACTGCGGCAGATTACAGAAGAATATAAACGTCGGCACCTGCGCGCCCTTGAGCATCGTTATATACTTTATCTTGATATACTTGCCCTTATTGCTTGGTGGCGGATAAGCCGCTATATCCTCCTGCAGCACAGTGTTGAGCTGAGACGTTGGCACTGTGCGCTTACGGTTTTCGTAAACATGGACTGCCGTTTCAAGCACCTTGTGGATGCGCTGCTTGGTCAGAGCCGACGAGAAGATAATCGGGAAGTCTGTAAACGGCGCGAAGCGCTCGCGTATCGCCTGTTCATAAAACTTGATCGCCTTCTGAGACTTGTCCTCGACGAGATCCCATTTGTTGACCACGACCACAAGACCCTTCTTATTGCGCTGAATAAGGCCGAAGATATTGACATCCTGGGTTTCGATGCCTCGGGTGGCATCAATCATGAGGATACAGACATCCGACGCCTCTATCGCGCGTATCGAACGTATGACCGAGTAGTACTCTATATCTTCGTTGACCTTGTTTTTCTTACGGATACCGGCTGTGTCGACCAGATAAAAGTCGAAGCCGAATTTATTGTAACGCGTATAGATCGAATCGCGTGTCGTGCCGGCTATATCTGTCACGATATGACGGTCTTCACCGATAAACGCATTGATAAGCGATGATTTTCCGGCGTTAGGACGACCGACGATTGCAAACTTAGGTATCTCGTCAAGTTTTTCATCATCGTCGTCGTTTTCCGGCAGATCCTTGACTACTTCATCGAGAAGGTCACCTGTGCCGTAACCGCTGACCGCCGAAACCGGGTAAGGTTCACCGAGACCGAGCGCATAAAATTCGGGCACATTATAAAGCCAGTCATTCGAGTCGACCTTATTTGCCACAAGAATAACCGGTTTGCGCGAACGGCGCAGTATCTCGGCCACATGATCATCGAGGTCGGTCACACCGTTCATTGCGTCTACAACAAACAGGATTACATCGGCCTGCTCGATGGCGAGTTCAACCTGCTTGTTGATTTCGCCTTCGAAAATATCATCAGAGTTGACCACCCAACCGCCAGTGTCGACGATTGAAAATTCGCGGCCGTTCCAGTCCACCTTGCCATACTGTCGGTCACGAGTTGTGCCGGCAGTCGGATCCACGATTGCCGTGCGCGACTGCGTCAGGCGGTTGAAAAGTGTTGATTTGCCGACATTTGGTCGACCAACTATTGCTACGAGTTGACTCATAATCTAATTTTATCTTTTATTTTGCAATGTAGGGACGCACCCCGGTGCGTCCATCTCAGAATCAATGCATTATAGCGAGCGTATTATCACACCCCCGCACGATTTTGATGTTTTTGCAAATTTAACTTAATTATTCGACATAGCCAAACGAGCGCAGTTTGTTTTCACGGTTTCGCCAGTCGGCTTCAACCTTGACAAACAGCTCAAGATAGACACTCTTGTCGAAGAATTTCTCTATATCCTTTCGGGCTTCGATGCCGACTTTCTTGAGTCGCGAACCGCCGTGACCGATAAGGATGCCCTTCTGGCTGTCACGTTCCACGTAAATCACAGCCATGATGTGGATTGACTTCTCCTTCTCCTCAAATTTTTCGACTACTACCTCGGCGCTGTAAGGCACTTCCTTATCATAGTTGAGCAGGATTTTCTCACGGATAATTTCCGTCACGAAAAAGCGTGCCGGCTTGTCGGTCAACGCGTCCTTACCGAAATAAGGCTCGGCCACTGGCAGCAGCTCCACGATTCGTGCCATCAGATTAGCCACATTGAAATGCTCCAGAGCCGATGTCGGGAACACTTCGGCGTTAGGCAGCAACTCTTTCCAGCGCGCCACGATAGCGTCCAGCTCGCCATTGCCCTTGAGCAAGTCGATTTTATTGATTACAAGGAGCACGGGGATTTTCTCTTTGGCCACTCGTGCGAGGAAGTCGGCGTTTTTGGTCGGGTCTTCAACCACGTCGGTCACGTAGAGCAGCACATCGGCGTCGGTAAGCGCGCCTTCGCTGAAACTCAACATGCTTTCCTGAAGTTTATACTTCGGTTTGAGCACACCCGGAGTGTCTGAGAACACGATCTGATATTCAGGCGTATTCACGATGCCGGTGATGCGGTGACGTGTGGTCTGAGCCTTTGAGGTTATGATGCTGATACGCTCGCCGACAAGATCGTTCATCAATGTCGATTTACCGACATTAGGATTACCGACGATGTTGACGAAGCCTGATTTATGTTCGTTAGCCATAATGTAGTTGTGTTAGTTATGTATTTTGTAATTATTGATTTATATATAAACAAAAATAGCACCCGAAAAGATGCTATTAATGTCTATTTTAATCAAAATAATCGCAGAGTATGGTCTGGTTTAGAGATCCCAGACGAGATACATGGCGCCCCAGGTGAAACCTGCGCCAAAAGCCGTAAGTATCAGTTTATCACCTTTCTTAAGCTTGTCGCGGTACTCGTCGAGACAGATAGGAATTGATGCGGCCGAGGTGTTGCCGGTATGCTCGATATTTACAAGCACTTTTTCTGCCGGAACTCCGGCGCGCTCTGCCACAGCCTCGATGATGCGCATGTTGGCCTGATGAGGTATGAGATATGTGATATCATCTACAGTGAGGTTATTGCGCTTCATAATGTCGAGCGACGATGTCAGCATGTCGGTCACAGCGTGTTTGTAGACCTGACGGCCCTCCTGATAAAGGTAGTTTTCGCCTGCGTCGACAGTTTCATGAGTGGTCGGTTTGACCGAGCCGCCGGCTTTCATCAGCAGGTGGTCGCGGCCTACACCGTCAACATGAAGCACCGCATCGATCACGCCTACGCCCTGCTCCTCTGTCGGCTCTACCATTACGGCTGCCGCACCGTCACCGAAGAGCGGACAGGTCGCGCGGTCATTATAGTTGACCATCGACGACATTTTTTCAGCCGTAACGACGATAACCTTCTTATACATTCCCGAGCGGATATAGGCTGTAGCGTCCTGAAGAGCCACGATGAAGCCTGCACACGCCGCCTGGATGTCATAACCATAAGCGTTGACCAGTTTGCAGCCGTAAGCGATTACTGAGGCTGTCGACGGGAAACGGTAGTCGGGATTAGAGGTTGCGCAGATGATGAGCTCGATATCTTCGGGTTTGTCACCGGTCGACTCCAACAGACGCTCCACTGCCTTGATACCGAGATATGACGATCCTTCGCCCTCGGCTTTGAGGATATGGCGCTGCTTGATACCGACGCGTGACATGATCCACTCGTCGTTAGTGTCGACCATCTTCGATAGCATATCGTTGTCGAGTATGTCGTCGGGAAGATATGATGCAATTCCCGAAATACGTGCATTTAGCATATTTGAGCTTGTCTTTATTATGACTTGTCTTATTATTACGAAAAATGCTCCCTCGACCGTGCGGCCTCCGCCTCCTCGTCGGGGCGGAGCGCTGCGGTTAAGAGAAGCGTTTGATTGGCTGAGCCTTAAGCCTTTCGACCGGCTTCAACGCTCTGACAGCTTTGTTTAGACAGCTGCTTCTTTTTCGATTGCGATACGACCGCGGTAGTAGCCACATTCGCCACACACTGTGTGATAGATGTGCCATGCGCCGCAGTTGGGGCATAATGCGAGTGTAGGAGCAATTGCCTTGTCGTGAGTTCTACGTTTAGCTGTACGGGTCTTTGACTGTTTGCGTTTAGGATGTGCCATTGTTATTTATTTCTTTATATTGTTTCTTATTGCGTGGCCTCGCGCCGTGGCGGACGGTCGCCGGTCCGAAGCCTGATATTCTCTGTTTGTCGTTACTCGTCTCCTCCCGACGACAGGCCGCGCAACGCGTCCCAGCGAGGATCGGTAGCTGACTGGCCGCTGTCGCCCCCGTCATCCATGTGATCCATTTCGTCGATAAGGTCGTTTTCAAGATCGGCGTCCTCACCTGTCGCACGCGCACGATGCTTCTTCAGTATCGCGCTCATTGCCCTGTTACACTTACCTAACGGATGCACATGCTTGATAGGTATGGCGAGCGCCACTGTGTCATAGAGCATATAAGCGACGTTGAGATAGTTGTCACTCTCCGGGATTTCGAGCAGATCGTCGGAATCGTCATTATAGGAGTCGCCATACTTCACCATTATATGATAAGTTGTCTCTATCGGCAGATGGAGATCGTCGAGACAGCGGTCACACAACACAGTCACCTCGCCAGAGAAGACGAAATTCAGGTCATAGACATCGCCATTGTATGTCACTATCAGCTTTACCTTTACATCGGCATCGCGGACATCTGCGCTCTCCATATCGACAAAGAACTGCTTGCCCAGCGTGTAGTCAAATTCATGACTGCCCTTGGCAAGGCTCTTAAGCGGCAATTTATATGCAGTGAACTTTCCCATTGGTCCGTTTCTTTGAAAAACTCCGCAAAGTTATACAATATCTTGGTAACTGACAACTTTTTGTCAACGTTTTTTCAACACACATTTTTTATCCCCGACACGGTCCGGCGTGTCGGTCATGTATGATATGTCTGACAAATCAGATTTTTCAATTTTAATTCATCATTTTTAATTTCATCATTTTTAATTTTTCATTTTTTTCATAACTTTGCAGTCCGTTATGAAATACGGTTTTGACAACGAGAAATATCTCAAAATTCAGTCCGAACA
>CAMWNL010000055.1 GCA_947175585.1 uncultured Bacteroidales bacterium
ACAAGGGTCTGTGGAGCGTCACACTTCCACCGATGGCTGAAGCGACCGGCCTGACAATGACCGTAAGCGACGGTAAAAGCAAACTCGACTTTAAAGATGTGGCAATCGGAGAGGTTTGGCTTGCTTCGGGACAGAGCAACATGGAATTCCAACTGCGCTACACTACAACATTCGGCGCAGATACCCTGACTGCCAACGATCCGCTGTTGCGACTCTATGACATGAAGCCGCGCGTCTTTACCAACTCAAGCGAGTGGTCTGAAGAAGACAAAGACTCACTTGACAAACTCGTATATTACCGGCCGACAGACTGGCGCGAATCTACCCCTCAGTCTGCTAAATATTTCTCAGCAGCCGCTTGGCATTTCGGCAAAATGCTTCGTGACAGTCTCAATGTGCCTGTCGGAGTCATCTGCAATGCAATCGGAGGCTCCGGCACAGAATCATGGGTCGACATAGAGACACTGGAGCACGGTATGCCCGAGGTGCTTTTAAACTGGCGCCAGAATGATTACGTGCAGCCGTGGGTGCAGAAACGTGCCGGTGAAAACACGGGCACGACAAATCCTGCCCGTCGTCACCCCTACGAACCCTCATATCTTTTTGCAACGGGCATCCGTCCGCTCGGTGCATATCCTATCGCCGGTGTAATATGGTATCAGGGTGAATCCAACGAACAGAACATCGAAGTGCATGAAGGCCTGTTCAGACTGCTTATCGACAGCTGGAAACGAAACTGGAATGATCCGGACCTGCCGTTTATCTACACTCAGTTAAGTTCTATCAACCGCCCGTCATGGCCATCGTTCCGCGACAGCCAGCGAAGAATGATGGATAAAGTCGGCGCGATCGGCATGGCTGTCACTTCTGATGTAGGCGATTCGCTTGACGTGCACCCCAGAAACAAACGCCCTGTCGGACAACGTCTCGGCCGTTGGGCACTTAATCGTGTCTACAGCATGAATAATGTCACTCCCTCAGGACCACTGCCACTGAAAGCCGTGAATATCGCACCAGGCACAGTCGAACTCACTATGGAGTATGGCGAAGGCATGCAGACTTCCGACGGAAAACCTCTCCGCTCATTTGAGGTAGCGGAAATTGACGGCATATATTATCCTGCTACCGCAGAAATTATTGACAACAATCGCATTATACTGACAAACATGGATATCAAAGAACCGCGCTACGTGCGCTACGGTTGGCAACCATTCACTCGCGCCAACCTTGTCAATTCAGATAATTTACCTGCATCGACTTTCAAAGTCGAAGTTGAAGAAGCACCCGACACTGAAGAAGGCATCGCCTGCGGTGTGTCTGCTGCTTATGCCGGCATGGCCGACGGACATGTGCTGAAGGCCGGCGGCTGCAACTTCCCGTCAAACCCGATGGCACCCGGCAGCGTAAAAAAATTCTATCAGGCTATTTACAATGTAAGTTGTGATGAAAACGGCCATGTCAGCACTCAGAAAATCGGTATGCTCCCCCAACCGATGGCCTACGGTGCGTCGGTCACTACTCCCGAGGGACTTATAATTATCGGTGGTACAACAGCGACCGAAACTCTCAACAACGTGTATCGCATCAACGTGAACACCGATGGCAACGCAGTAGTTACCGAACTGCCTGCACTGCCGGTTGCAATGGATAATATGCAGGGCGCATGGCTCGACGGCAAAGTTTACGTTGCCGGCGGAAATGTCAACGGCGTGCCTTCAAACGCTCTCTATTGTCTCGATCTGTCTAAGCTCGACAAAGGTTGGAAGCGTCTCGCAGATTTCCCCGGAAATCCCCGAGTGCAGCCCGTCATCGCCGCATCGACTAACGCTAAAGGTCAGCCGAGATTATATCTTTGGGGCGGTTTTGCCGGAAAAGGCGAAAACCGTGAGGCATCGCTTGACACCGACGGTTTTGAATATAATCCATCATCAGGCAAATGGAAAGCAATCGAAGGCCCTCTCACCGAGACACGCGAGGCGATCTCGACCGGCGGTGGCATCGCATGTACTCTGCCCGACGGCCGCATCGTTGTCACAGGCGGTGTGAATAAAGACGTTTTCCTCGAAGCTCTCCGCAATCAGGCTCCCGACTATCTTTCACATCCGATTGAATGGTATCGTTTCAATTCCCGTGTTCTTGTGTATGATCCTTCAAAAGAAAAATGGGAAATCGCAGCCAACGACACAGAGACCGCGCGCGCAGGAGCCGCTGCAGTCGTAACCACCGACGGCGAAGTACTACTGATCGGCGGCGAACTCAAACCGCGAATCCGCACACCTCGTATCAGCATTTTAAAAATAAATTAAAATTCTGCTTTTGCAACAATACTGACCGTCAGCGCGCACAGTGCTGACGGTCTTTTTGTTATATCGACACCGGCTCTCGGCCCTATCGAGAGATGTCGGGCAACGCCTCTGAACATTCCGGCCGACAGCTCGAAAACCGGAGACCATCGTGCCGACGATTTTGCCGGACATTCAAAATTATATAAGAGTCCGAGCGACATAGCCGCTTCACCCTGCCAGCGGCCAAAAGTACGATAAAAGTAGCCGTCAGCCGAAACTGCCGCTCCGTTCAACCCTCCTACATAAGCTCCGTCAAGATAAACAGGGTGAGAGCGCAGTCGCAGTGACGATCCGACGCTCCAACAACCGGACAGGGGAAAAATAAAAGCCGCAGCTGACTCGATTCCTGAGCCGACGGCGACACCGCGACTATGATCACAGAAAGTCACCAGAGCTGCTGTCGACGTAGTCAACGCACGACTTTCTTCTACCGGACCAAAATCGGCACGGCAACGATCAGACGGGAAAATCCATTTTGATAGACAATAGCCCAATTCAGCAGACGCCAATCCAAGCGCTGCTCCGGCCAGCACATCGCCGGGATAATGACGCGAGGCGTAGACGCGCTGCATTGCAACAGCATTGGCCAATGTATGAGATGCCGACACCCACAATGGTGAATAAAAACATAGTTCATGGGCAGCCACAGAACCGAAAGCGAAAGCATAAGATGCGTGACGCGAAGGGAAAGAATGACTGTCGCTTCCGTCGGGGCGGCGCTCTTTTATATTATTCTTAAGAACCTCAGTCACGGCAGCGTTGATTATTACCGCAGATGACGCCCCTACAAGACTGCTGCGCAATGACAACCGGCACTCACCCGACGGAGTAACCGTGTCAGCTATCTCTGTCGCCCGGACGTCAACAGACCAAAGCGATATCAGCAGCCACAGCAAAAGGATTTTTTTCATTGCAGGGCTTTATAGACCTGACGGAACAACTCCGGACGAATTTGTGACTTATTGAAAACCGGAGTCTCGCGAGTAGGATTGACTCTGTTTGTCAGAAAAATAAATATCAGATCATTAACCGGATCGACCCAAAACACCGTACCCGTAAAACCGAGATGGCCGAACACCGACGGATCAGCCTCCTCACATGTCGGTGATGACTCTGGCTTGACCGTGTCAGGTTTATCAAATCCGAGACCGCGTCGAGAGTTGGGGCTCTTAGTCTGAGTGAACACGTCAGTCGTGGATTCTGTATAAAAGCGGTGCCCCCCGTACTCGCCTCCGTTCAACAGCATCTGACAGAACTTCGCGAGGTCATCGGCGTTAGAGAACAGACCTGCATTACCCTGAACCCCTCCCGAGAAATTGGCGAGTTCGTCGTGGACATAGCCCTGAAGATGCTGCTTGCGCAGGAAATTATCTTTTTCGGTAGGGGCAATCTGACTTTGAGGCAGATATTTTGTCGGCTGATAGCAGGTTGTGTAAGCTCCCAGCGGACCGAAAATACTGTCCCTGACAAAGCGGTCATGAGGTATGCCGGTCAACTGTTGCTCCATATCCATCAGCAGACAGAAATTAAGGCATGAATAAAGATAATTCTTATTAGGTCTGAGCTTGGCGTTATATATGCGCGACATTATAGTGTCGTAGGTCGCCGGGCCGGTAAATACTCCCTTCGATGCCTCGACAGGAAATTTATCAGAGTATGCCGTTGAGGTAATATCACTTCTCAGACGCGCCGAGTTGTTGCCGTAAGCTCTGCGTCCGATTTTAAGGGTATGAGTTTTATCCGGCTTTGCGGTTATAAGGCGTCCGGTGTAAGATGAGCTGTCGACCATAACATCATACATATTGAGCGACGCCGGAAAACCTGTTTCGTGAAAAAGAAACTCGCGCACTCTCAGGCTATCCTTGCCGGGTTGACGCAGGCCGGGAACATAAGACGACATATAATCGTCAAAACGATACAGCCCCATGTCATAAGCTTTCATCAGTCCGGGCAAAGTCCCTAATGCCTTTGACACCGATGCGAGATCATAAACCGTCGTGGGGGTCACAGCATCACCACCCTGCGACACGCGCCCGAAGCATTTGTCATAGACCACGTCACCTCCTCTGGCTACGAGCAACTGACAACCGGGCATGCCGCCGGCTTCGATGAGTTTCGAAACCACAGCGTCGAGACTGTCGGTCAACGACGGTTTAAGGCCCTGCATAAGCGGTGTGCCGTAACCGAGGCGAGTTTTTTCGAGTTTGAATCCTGTGCCGATTTTCGCGATTTTAGGCAGGTCGACAGGCAAACGCCCGTCGACGCTGATACCGCCGAACAACGCCTGCGCCGCATACTCCTGAGCCAAACGCGTGTCTTCGTATGCCAGGAGGATTGACTGTGCGGCAGCCAGTGATGGCGCGAATTTTTCCAATTTATAAGGCGATACAAAAAATACGGTCTGCAAGCCTGATTCGTTTTTCAAATGCGCCAACGCATTGCGCGCCCATTGTGCATCTGAGTACACTGCTGCGATGATCACATCATGTTGCTTGATCTGAGCCAGCACTGATTGGCTCGCTCCATTGGCGTCGATCGCAAATGAAGCAGTCTTTGCGTAACGCGAACAGAACGATGAGAAAGTGTTATCGGACGGAGCTCCGATGTTAACCACCGCTATCGACTTATTTTCGAGATTCTTTATCGGCAGGGCGTCGCCGTTATTCCTGAGCACAGTCATTGTCGCCGCCGTCAGACGACGATTTAACGCTTCGGCCTCGGCTGTATTAATTGCCGATGACAACGATTTAACATTCATAGACTTGGGACGCGAAGCCAGTCCGAGCAGGTACTTATAGGCGAGTACCCGGCGGCAGCTCTCTTCGATGCGTCCCTGCTACAGTACGCCGTTTTTGACAGCGGCGAGTATGGCGTCAATATCTGAAACAGGAGAGGTCAGCGTCTCAAGCACGTCAGCGCCGGCCTTCAGCGCCAGCACCGCGTTATTCTTTCCTTCGACCTTGGCTCCGGCCATCGAGAGTGCGTCTGTAAAGACAAGTCCCTTGAATCCAAGTCGTTTGCGCAACAAATCAGTCGTAATCCCGGAGGATAGCGACGCCGGCAGTCCCGACGAATCAATCTGAGGCATGACTATATGTCCGGTCATTATGCCCGAGCACCCGGCGTTAACAAATGCTTCAAACGGCACGAGATCAACCGAGTCGAGTTGCTGTTGATTATGATTGACTACAGTACGCGACTTATGAGAGTCGGTCGACGTGTCGCCGTGGCCGGGAAAGTGCTTGGCGACCGCCATGACTCCGCCGTCTTCGAGACCGAGAGAATAGGCCACACCGAGACGGGCCACCCTGTCAGGGTCTTCACCAAAAGAGCGTGTGCCGATAACCGGGTTTGACGGATTAGAGTTCACATCGAGTACAGGCGCGAAATTAACCTGAACTCCGGCCAGCTTGAATTCCCTCGCCACTTCCTGCCCATAGTCATACAGCAGCCTTGGGTCGGTAATAGCGCCGAGAGCCATATTCTTGGGGAATCTCGGAGTCTCGGGTATACGCATCGACAATCCCCACTCGCCGTCGAAAGTAATCATCAGCGGAACCTCTGATATCGACTGCGCATAGTTGATTATATCAGCATACTGAGTCAGCGAGCCTTTTGAAAACAGCAAACCGCCGACATGATTGTCAGCGACAAAACGCTTGGCAGCCGCGCGTGCGTTCTGCACCTGATCGGGGGCTATCTTCGGCACTACGAGCTGAGCCACACGCTGACGCGGAGTGAGTTTATTATAGACCGAGTCGACCCATCGGGCGCAGTCTTCGTCAAGCATGCGCTGACGGGCGAGAGGTGACGCGCTCGACAACAAGGCCACCGATACGGCGAGGACAGCCAATATAATCCGGGCTTTAATCTTCATAATTATACTTTTGAAGTGAATGTTAATTAATCAATTGCTTTCATTCGCGGCTCATCTGAAGGATTAAGAGTCTTGCCATTCAGAGAACCGTGACGGAATTCTTCGAGCATGTCGTCATACAACACCTTCTCGCCCTTAGCTATAATTTTACCGCGCTTAAGCGAATTCATATAGTCGCCACCTTTTGCAAGATAATCGATAGTCGCCAGACGATACACTTTATCGGGATCAAGCGGCTTGCCGTCAATAAGCACGTCAAGACACTCTCCGTCAGCCTTACTATATCTGATATCTACATTTTCACTGACGCCGTTTCCGCCGTCAGCAGCCATGACATTAAATGCCTCAAGGATATCCGACCCTTTTATTTCAAGCACATTTACATAATTATAGAAAGGCATCAGCGTTATCACCATGCCTTCGGTTATATTACCCTGAGGCAAATCGCGGCGGAGACCACCTTTGTTTACTATTGCCAGATCGACATCTCCGGCAAGTTTGCGGCCTCGCTCAAAGACAAAATCAGCGGCGAAATTCAGCAGACGGTTGCTACCCTTCGGTAGATCGACCGCACTTTTACCCACCACAACCTTCATCAGCGAATCGACGCCCTTGCGGTATGGAGCGATCATAGCCGCGAGTTTCTTATCGCCGCGCGAATCAAGGCGGCTGTCTATGCGTATATTGTCATAACTTGTCGAGAGATCGTCAAGGTCGATTTCAATCTTTCCGATATACTTGCCCGATTTACCCGTCTGGCCGATAGTGACGTCTCTACCCTCTGCATTTTTCACACGCGGCTGAAGTCTGTCGTCAGCTCCGGCTTCCGGACTGATCAGGTCATGAGAGTGACCGCCTATTATCACATCTATATCTGACGACGCGCCGGCCAGAATCTTATCGCCGGGAGGCATTGTCGGATCATAGCCAATGTGGGTTATCGCCACTACCGCGTCAACTTTTTCAATATGTTTCAGCCACCAGGCCGCAGCATTAGCCGCCTTAATCGCATCAAGATATACCACTCCGTCATAATTACCCTCCGAAATCATTCCCTCGGGTCGCAGATTAATACCTATAAAGCCTACCTGCTTGTCGCCGACCTCACGGATTGTAAAAGGTCTGAATCGTCGGCCGAGCACAGATTGCGACAAATCATAGTTGGTCGACAGCATCTCGGCGCGTGTATCAGCCAACAGATCCGCAAGCTCATCTATGCCGTTGTCAAACTCATGATTACCGAGTATGCGGATATCGTAACCGAGCTCGTTCATCATCTTCTGCTCCACCTCGCCACGGTAGAGATTGAAATACAAAGTTCCCTGCACGAAATCTCCGGCATCGACCAGCAACACATTATCCTCTGCCGCCCTGACACTGTCGATCACAACCTTACGGCGCACCACGCCGCCAAGGTCATCAACGTCCGGGTCAATCATCGAGTGAGTGTCATTTGTGTGGAGTATCACAAGTTTTTCCGCTGATGCGGCCGGTGAAGCCAGAAGCCCCAGCATCGCTATCGGCAGTATAATTCCGGGAAATTTCATCTTAAATACTTTTTGTTTTAATGGAGATTGTTAAACTCATTGCGAAATTAACACTTTTCACCGACATAAAGCCGCTGACGAAAGTTAATTTCTGTGAGTAGAAAATTATTTTTTATCAATTTCTACAAAAAATATTTTGTCGGTTCACAAAAAAGACTTAACTTTGCACTCGCAATCGCAAGAGAGCGAATGGCTCCTTAGCTCAACTGAATAGAGCATCTGACTACGGATCAGAAGGTTACAGG
>CAMWNL010000056.1 GCA_947175585.1 uncultured Bacteroidales bacterium
ACAAATGAGGTCAGTGTCATGGGCTCCCCCGCGATAGACTATTTTGTCTTCGGGTGCGTCGCCGATGCATGTGATAGAAATTACGAGACCCTGATGAGAAGCTGTAGTGTCTCCGCCAACGAGGTCGACACCATATATCTCACATGCGAGTCTTATGCCGGCATAAAGTTCCTCGATATGTTCTACAGTAAAGCGTTTTGAAATGCCGAGCGACACCGTTATCTGACGGGGAGTGCCGTTCATGGCGTATATGTCCGAAAAATTAACGATGGCTGACTTGTAGCCGAGATGTTTTAGCGGAACGTAAGTCAGGTCAAAGTGGACGTTTTCGAGCAGCAGGTCGGTAGTGACGAGTACTCTTGTGTTTGGAAAACTGAGCACGGCGGCGTCATCACCGACACCTTTGAGTGTAGCTTCGTTATGAAGCGGCAGCTCTTTGGTCAGCCGGTCGATAAGACCGAATTCGCCCAGTGTTGAAATCTCTGTTGCCATATTCAACTGGAATAATTATGATCGTGAGACTACTTCCTTGATTAGAGCCACAACTGTAGGCTGAGCCTTGATGGCAGCTTTCTGGACTTCTTCGTGAGTCGGGACTTCGGTGACATCTTTACCGCCCAGGTCGGTGATGACCGAGATGCCGAAAACTCTCATGCCTGCATGGTTGGCGACAATGACTTCAGGCACTGTCGACATGCCGACAGCGTCACCTCCGATGATGCGGAAATATTCATATTCGGCCGGAGTCTCGAATGTCGGACCAGGTGTGCCAACATAGACACCGTGCATCAGTCGCAGACCTTTCTCGTCGCCGATAGTGTCTGCAAGCGCGATCAGCTGTTTTGAGTATGCTTCGGTCATGGCCGGGAAACGCGGACCGAGTTCGTTGTAGTTTTTACCTCTAAGCGGATTTTCAGGGAAGAGGTTGATATGGTCTGTGATTATCATCACGTCGCCAACTCTGAACTCTTTGTTCATGCCACCGGCGGCATTGCTGACAAAGAGGGTCTTAACGCCGAGAGCCTGCATGACGCGCACGGGGAAAGTCACCTGCTTCATATCGTAGCCTTCGTAGTAGTGGAATCGGCCTTGCATTGCCATTACTCGTTTTCCTCCCAGTGTGCCGAAAATCAGATTTCCACTATGACCTTCGACGGTGGAAACCGGGAAATTAGGTATTTCCTGGTAAGGGATAAACTGTTTGTCGCTGATATGATCGACCAGGTCTCCGAGACCGGTGCCGAGAATGATTGCGGTTTCAGGTATGTCGCTGACTTTCGCGCGGAGATAGTCGGCAGTCTGTTTGATTTTCTCTAACATGAGGATATGAATTTTGGAGTAATTAGTTATGTATATAAGAACAAAACGCGCGGCACCTGAGTTCAGTTATGGCGCGGATTGAGCATTTCTCTAAGGGTCATTGCAAAGTCGTCGTTGTTTGAATAATTAAGGAATTCAACTTCGACAGGCAGATAGAAAGTTACGGCTTTCAGTTCGTGAGGGAAATAAGGGTTGCAAATCAGTCTGACCGCGTCTTTTTCAGTCGTTATGATGATGCGGTTTTCTCCCTTCATCGAGTTATAGCGCTTCTTTATGAGTTCGATGTCCTTACGTTTGTAATTGTGGTGATCGGGGAAGATATTGACTTTGACTCTGGGCAGGAAACTCTTCAGATAGCGTATGAAAGGTCGCGGATTGCCTATGCCGGCAACCGCGAGAATAGTGTCGTTCTGACCCATCCAGTCAAGAAACGGCACGGTGTGTACGGCATCCGGGAAAAGTGGAACGAGGTTCTGGTAAGCAAATCTCGAAAAGAATAATTTCTGATATGGATACAGATCAAGATGTTTGCTGACGAGTCTATAGTCGATCTGCTTTATGCCGTCAGGACATTTGGCGGTAATGACAATGTCGGCGCGTCCCATGCCGCGGACTGATTCTCTGAGTCGGCCATAGGGCAGGAGTTTGTCGTTGTAGACCGGGCGTCCGTATTCGGTTATCAGGATGGCAACCGTCGGCTTGACATAGCGGTGCTGAAATGCATCGTCGAGGACGATGAGGTTAATCATCGGGTCGATTTTCAGCAATTCGTTTATGCCCTTGACCCGGTCTTCGCACACAGCGATGACAACCTGCCCGCCAAATTTATGGTAAATCTGATATGCCTCATCGCCTATATCTCTCGGGGTCGATTTCGGACTGGCGAAGACAAATCCTTTTGTCTTACGTTTGTATCCGCGGCTAAGCACTGCGACATGGTGGCTGTGACGCATAGCCTCGACTATGTGTTCGACATGCGGAGTCTTGCCAGTGCCGCCTACGGTCAAATTACCGACTACGACAATAGGCACGCCAAATTCATGCTGTTTCAGTATACCCCAGTCAAAAAATTTGTTGCGCATGTAGGTGATCGCTCCATAGATTTTGGAGCAAGGCAACAAAATTAATTTTGATAGGACTGAGTGTGACGGCATGTCCGAAGGGTATATGATTATCTGATTGTTATTTCGGGCATACGTGCTTGAATCGGATCCATCTCGGATATGCGTTTCGCCATCACGAGATATTTCATGATTTCAGGGTCTAGGGATATGCCTTGCGCAGTCTGGAGCTGCGATGTTTCATCGAGCAGACGCTCCAGCAGGTTTGTGTTGACATAAGGATAAGCGGCCCAGGCGTCAGCATCAAGACCGACTTCTTCGGTAATTGCTTTTACGGCGTCATTAAGACTGCCGAGTTCGTCGACAAGTCCGAGTTCGAGAGCCGATGATCCGACCCAAACTCTTCCTTCTGCGATTGCCTTGACAGAGTCAACGCTCATGTGACGTCCTTCTGCAACGCGCGAAGTGAAGATGTCGTATGTCTCCTCCACATAGCGTTGCATTGAAGCTTTCTGCTCAGGAGTCATCGGAGAGGTGAGAGACATAAACGTAGCGTTAGGACTTGAAGCCACTGTAGAGAATGTCACTCCGAGTTTACCGGTGACAAGACCGCTGATGTCGGGAATCATGCCAAACACGCCGATAGATCCGGTGAGTGTCGTGGCGTCGGCATAAATGCGGTCTGCGCCGCAACTGATGTAGTAGCCGCCTGACGCCGCATAATCACCCATCGACACATAAAATGGTTTATCTTGAGATTTGAAATATTCGAGGGCTTCCCATATCTGCTCTGAAGCAAATGCACTGCCGCCTCCCGAATTCACTCGCAGTACGAGACCTGCTACATTTTCATCATCAGCAAGACGGATAATCTCCGGAACCATTTTGTCGCCAACAATGCCGCCGTCGCCTGACTCGACAATATCACCTACGGCATAGAGCACTGCGATATGGTCATCGGAGTGAGACGTGAATCTATCGGAATTAGCTTCGATATATTTGGAGGGTGTTATAAACGGCAGTTCGTCATTATCGTCGACACTGAGCATGTCGCGCAGCATGTCTTCGACCTCGCGACGATAGATTGTCTCTGTGACTATGCGAGCGTCAACATCATGGGAAGCGGTCCATGCGAATGTAAGACTGTCGGCCCATGCTGACACTGTCGCTGGTTCGACACTCCGGTTTTCGGCTATAGTCGACGCGTAGTAGTTCCAGATCGAATCAATATATACTTGATTCTGACGACGTGCAGGTTCGCTCATAGAAGTGAGGATGAAAGGTTCGACTGCACTCTTGTATGTGCCCACTTTAACGACCTGGACTTTTATGCCGAGTTTGTCAAGCAGTCCGGCAAAAAAAGGAGTCTGCATGCCTATGCCCCTGATATCGACATTGCCGACAGGGTTTATGAAAATCTTATCGGCAACTGAGGCTACGAGATAGTCTCCCTGAGAAAAATTATCGGCATAGGCATAGATCCATTTGCCGGATTCTTTAAATTCATTCAGGGCCTCGACAAGTTCCTGTCTTGATGCGACGCCCATTGATGCTCCTGCAGCGTCGATATATATACCGCGAATCTTCTTATCTTTAGCGGCCATTCTAACTGATGTGAGCATCTGGTCGAGAGTCTCGCCCTTGCTTTCATAGTCTCTGACTAAGTCCATGAAACTTTGTTCCTGCAGACGCTCGGCTATGTCGCCTTCAAGTTTAATATAAAGTATGGACTTGTCTTTGATTTTTACAGTTTCAGATTTTGAGCCTATGACGGCACCGACGAGTACAATCCCTCCGAAAAGGATTATCAAGATGGAAATCCAGATGCCGGCTACTGTGCCGAGCATAGAGACAAAAAAGCGTTTTAACATGTTTGCTTTAATGTATATGTTTGGTTTTTAATTAATTAACTCAATTGGTCGACTATTGCGTAATAGTCAACTACAAAATTAACAAAAAAACTTGTATTGCAATACTCTGATTAAATGTTTGTTGTTTTGCATAAGAAAAAAAATTCTTCGAATTTAATAAATGTTAAAATCAGGAGCGTGTTGTCACAGAATCCTACCTTTGTTACTCATTATATCACATGCCCGTATGATGGATAAAAGCAGCTTCGAAATAAAGATTTTGCCACAATACAAGCGCGTCTATGCGATGTGTCTTGCCATCATAGGTGATAGACATGAGGCTGCCGATGCTGTACAAGAGGCTTTTGCTATTGTGTGGGAGCGCAGGAATGAGCTCGATGGACTAACTTCGCCTGAAGCGTATGTTAGAACTGTAGCGAGAAACGTCTGCATGAGACGAATACACTCTATGTCGCGACTCAGTAGTCTCGAAGAACTGATCGAATTCAGATCAGATGCAGAGGATAAATCGGAACTCAAGAGTGAGCTGGTATATCTTCGAAGTCTTATCGACACATTGCCGGTTATGCAACGTCTGGTTATGAATCTGAATGTCTTCGGAGGGTGCTCTAATGAGGAGATTGCGAAGATAACAGGTGAAAGCAGTGACAATGTCCGTCAACTGCTGTCGAGAGCGAGAAAGAAAATAAAGGAATTATATAACAAGAAAAAGTAAGTCATGTCATGAAACAGTTGATCGTAGTTATAATAATGCTGATCTGTGCATCGCCAGCGGATATGTGTGCGAGGATATGGAATCCAAAAGGTAAAGCATATCCTGATCGGGTAGTGTTCAATCCCGATTTTATGGCAGAAACGAGTGGTAATCTGAAAATAGATCGTATCGAGTTTTTTAAGGACAGCACACTTATTGTTTTTACTGCAAGCAGTAATTACGGATATATTAATGTGGATCGTAATCTGACGCTTGATGCTGATGGAAAGATATTGTTACCGGATAAAGTTTATGGACTGGTTTTCGGTGAAAATTTTAAACTGCAGCGATGGAATAAACAGCAGTTTGTGATGGTCTATCCTCCGGTCGATCGTAAGGTAAAAAAACTGAGTGTGGTGCAGCTCGGTGGGTCTTGGAGCATATATGGTATTCGTCTTGACGGAGGTAAGTATGATCGTCCGACGATTGAAGAATGGGAAGAGACGAGATCGGTCTACTATGCTGGAGATCCGAAACAATTTATATATCCTAAGCCGAAAACGGTAGTTTATGAGGGATTTATCAACGGATATGATCCGGATGTGTTCAAACGCACATTTCGTCTCAATAATTATAATGAGATTACGGGAGTTCAGGAACCGATTGATGTCGAGATAGATGATCAAGGATATTTCAGGATAGAGTTGAAATCATATTTCCCAAAATTTGTAATGGCTGATTTCCCTCTGAACATGCAAGTTAAATCATTTCTTGAGCCTGCACACAATCTCGCAATCTATTTTGACCGCAATATGATTCTTGGTCAAAGAGCAGGTAAGATTAATGTATGGAATGCGGCTATCGTTAATGCAGGTGATCTCGGCTTGATCAATAATCAACTTTATGCGTCGTGGGCTGTATGGACTCCTGATATCAAACGACCGCTATATGAGGCGCGCTCTCTAAAAGAAGCTAAGAAAATTATTGACAGACTTCATAAGGAACAAGTGGAGCGTCTTAAGTCGTATGCTGCGGATTTTATGATTTTCCCATATAGTGAAGATGTCATCATGGCAAACGAAAAAGCCGGTATGATCACTACACTTCTTGAACAGGAAAAGCGATATAACGACCGTGAACCAATACCGTATAATTTTTATGATTTCATTAAAGGAGACCTTAGTGATAAGCTTATAGTTACGTCAGGTTACTTCCCGACTCTTGCGCAGTTATTATCAGAATCACGTTACCGTGAAGTTTTAGGTATTAATAATGTCTATGCCTATAATGATCTTGCTGCCGATGGCCGCAGAGTGGCAATATTCAAGACTCTGGAGACTGAAGCTGAAGCGTTGTGCAGATATCTGGAAGTAAGATATCCTCCTTTATGGTGGCAGGTAATGATCTCTATGCGTCTTGCGTCGTTTGGTCTTATGGATGCAGACAGCGTCAGTCGAGAAGACGCCGCCTGGGTCATAAATCAGTTGAGCGATTGTAAGGCTATAACCGAGAAAGCGGTAATCGATGCGCTTAAGAGTCATTATCAAGTTAAATAATTCATATTAATTCACAATGACAACTCCTCAAGATGAAATAAATCTGATGCGCAATTTAATCGCCGAATTTTATGACGGTTCAATTAGTAATGCAGATCAGGACAAGCTTATCGCCCTTTTCTGTAAGGCAGATTTACGGTTTCTACCTAAGGATTTGGCTGAAGAAGCGGAAATGTTTATTATGCTCGGAAGAGCCGCAAACGACTACGGTGATGTCGACCTCTGCAATCTGGAAGCACGCATTAGAGCTGTAACGATTGATAAGGAGGTCAAGCCAAAGCATAAGTTTGAGTTCTGCGTTTGGATTAGGCCACTAGCTGCCGCCGCCATTATTGCCGCTATATTTACGTCAATAAAGTTTCTGGAGAATAAGCCTGCTGACTTAGAGTCAGAGCCTTCATCAATAATAATGGTGAGACTCGCTGACCAGACTGACGAAGATGTGGAACCTTTCACTGATATGTTAACTGAAAAAGCTATCTCACCTGCCACCGGTCTGTCAGGCATGATTGCGTCTCCAACAGTCGTAAACATGGAAAATGAGGTCGATAATTATATTGAAATTACCAATTATGATCAGGCAACCATTCTGACTCAGGACGCAATGTCGCTTGTCAGAGCGAAGCTGGCTGTTGCAGGATTTTCAATAGAGAGTGCATCAGACGGCCTTCGGCAAATTGATACTACCATACGTGATATAATTGCAAATTAAAATTACGGCGATATGATAAATTATATTCAACGGGTGCTATGTCTGTTATTCGTGGTGTTTACCACGTTTGAAATTAGCGCACAGACTAAAATATTTAAGGAAGCTGCGGCGATTGATGGGGTGACATCTGTCTATATTTCTCCATCATTATTGAATCTGGGAGCCGACGTCGGAACGTTAGGCTATGGTCTTGATGAGGCGGTTGATGAGTTAAAGGGGTTGGAGGTGATAACTTCAACGTATTCGCTTGTTGACAGAAAAAGTGTCAGAGAGGCATGCAACAAGGTCATTGACTCTTTGGGAACAGAGTTACTCATTGATATAAATGAAGATGGTGAGATCGTCAGACTATTTGCCGAGCTCGAAAAAGGTACTGAGTTTGCAAAGCAGATGGTGCTTGAGATTGATGAGACTCAAGGCAACTATACGGTTATATATATCCGCGGCAAAATAAACATGACGAAGATAATAAAGGATAATTTAAGATTTAAGTAGGAATCTGCACTGACGGCAGAAGTTGGGACGATTCGGACTGTCGGTTAGTCCGAGTTGTCCCTTTTCTTATCGTTTTCGTTCTCCCCATACCATCTGTCATACTGACGTCGGGCAAGAACATTCTCTGCCTGATTGTCGCATGGCTGCCAGAACCGATGTCCCTGCAATGAATCAGGCATAAATTGCTGTCTGACGAAATTGCCGGGATAGTCATGGG
>CAMWNL010000057.1 GCA_947175585.1 uncultured Bacteroidales bacterium
AGTAGCAAACACAGTCTGTCTATTAACATTTCTTTTTCTTTATCACATATTTTAGATAAACAAATATTAAAGTCACTCATTTTCGGTAAAATATATTTAACCCGACTTGACTTTAATAAATTTCACAGTCTAAACGATTAAATTTGTATTAGAAAAAACTGATTCAAATCATCACTCGAAACTAACCAACAAGAAATCTACAGTATCTATGAAAGTTTCAAAAACAATCAAACTGTCAATTCTTGCAGCCTCCGCGATCGTGGCTGCAACAGCAGCTGTTACAATCAACGCTGCAAACTCCACCGAGTCAGATAACCAAAACGACACTACTCAGACCGAATCTCAGAAACCATCTAAGCGCAACAGCTCCGGCCCCGGGCGTGTAATATATCAGGACGATTTCACTAACGCGGCCGAGCAGACCGTCAACGGCGTGGTCAGCGTCAAAAGCTATGCCACTCCTCACCAGCAGCAACGCCGCAGTTATGGTGACGAATACTTCAACGACCCGTTCTTTGAATTTTTCTTCGGCTCTCCTCGACGTCAGTCACCCCAGCCTCAGCAACAACAGCCCGAGGAAGCTCAGCCCCGTCAGATTGGACTCGGCTCCGGTGTGATCATCAGTGCCGACGGCTACATCGTCACCAATAACCACGTCATCGAGAAAGCTGAGAAACTCGAAGTGACTCTCAATGATAACCGTAACTTCCCTGCCTCGGTCATAGGAGCCGATCCTCTCACTGACCTTGCTCTCATCAAGATCGATGCTCCTGATCTCCACGTCATCCCGATGGGTAACTCTGAAGACCTTCAGGTCGGCGAATGGGTTCTCGCCGTCGGTAATCCCTTCGGTTTCACATCCACGGTAACCACCGGCATCGTCAGCGCAAAGGCCCGCAACATTTCGACCACTACTCAGTCACCCTCCCGCGGCAATATCGAGTCATACATCCAGACCGACGCCGCAGTAAACTCAGGCAACTCTGGCGGTGCGCTCGTTAATCTCGACGGCGAACTTGTAGGCATCAATGCAGCCATCTATTCAAACACCGGCACCTATGCCGGCTGCTCATTCGCGATTCCGACATCAATCGTTCAGAAAGTAGTGTCTGACCTCAAACAGTTCGGCACAGTTCAGCGTGCGTTCCTCGGCATCACATTCCGCGAACTCACTCCTGAGTTTATCGCCGAAAAAGACATCAAGGGAGCCAATGCCGGTATCTATGTCAATGAAGTGACAGACCGCTCAGCCGCTAAAGAAGCCGGACTTGAGGCAGGTGACATTATCACCGCCATTAACGGACTTCCGACTCTCTCGACCGCCCAGATGCAGGAAGCCATTACCAAGTTCAGCCCCGGCGACAAAGTGACAATCACCTATGTCCGCGACGGCAAACAGCAGCGTTGCAGCGCTACCCTCCGCAACAATCAGGGCAACACCTCCGTCACTCGCGCTGACAATCCTTCGTCACTCGGCGCTACGCTCTCAACTCCCGATGCCGACACCCTGCGTAAACTCGGTCTCTCATCCGGAGTATCTGTCGGAACTCTCACCGACGGCCGTTTCAAAGACGCCGGCATAAAAGACAATTTCATCATCCTCTCTATCAACCGCACTCGTGTCGCGTCACCTGATCAGGTCGAATCAATTTACTCTTCGATCCGCAAAAGTTCTGATCCTGAGAAAGTAATGTTCATCTCAGGTGTATATCCCAACGGCCGCCAGGCCTACTATGCAGTTGACCTGAGCGACTGATTTCAAAAATAGGTACAATTTTTCTTCTGAAGGTAGAACCATTTGCCCTGCAAGTGTGTTCTACCTTTAGTCATTAATACAAAAATTACATAACCAAATAAAAACAATAAGATATGAAAGCCGTAAATTATGCTTTAGCAGCCCTCGGTGGCGCAGTTGTCGGCGCAGCCGCAGCAATCCTCTTTGCACCCCAGAAAGGTAAAGACACTCGTGATGACATCGTCGACTTCATCAAGTCTCATTGCCCCAAGATGAAGGAAAATAAACTCCAACAGCTCGCTGACCGCATCAGCGACGAAATCAAGGAGGCTAAACTATGAGCGGCTTCTTAAAATTTCTCGCAGGCGTAGTCGTAGGCGGTGCCGCTGTTGCACTCCTGACACCTACCACCGGTGATGACCTCCGCGCACGAATCAAAGACACTCTCCGACGCAAGGGTCTTATCGCTGACGAAAAACTCGACGACGTAGTCGAAATGATTGCAGCCGAGCTCGAAGAAAAGTAAAAAATTTCACGCGGCCGCGACACTTCGCGGCCGCTTTTCTCTCGACTCTCTCACAATTTATCACACTTACGCACCAATCACAATGAACGAAAATCAAACAGGCAACATCAAAAGGCTTACCTCGATAGTGCTCAGATACCTGACGCTGCAGCTTGATTATGCCAAACTGACAGCTACTGAAAAGCTGACGGTTCTGCTCTCGACTATTGCTTTCTTTGCCCTCATACTCATCTTGGGGCTGATAACACTTGTATTCGTGTCGATAGGCATAGGCCATTGGCTCGCCGCTACAGTGGCGCCTTACACCGCTTACCTCTTCGTGAGTGCCTTTTATCTTGTGCTGCTCATACTTCTCATTGTGTTCAGAAATCAGATTATTTTCAATCCAGCGTCGCGCTTCCTCTCGCGCCTCTTCCTTAAAAATCCCGAAGAAGATCATGAAGAATAACCAACTCCAGTCCACAAAGTCTACTTGGCAGGGCTATTCTCTCGAAGAGCTCCGCTACGCACGCATGGTCGCTCTCGCACGCGTCGAAATCGAGAAATCAAAACTCCTTGACGCCGCTGAAAACACCCGGAACAATCTACCCATCGTAGGCTCCTCCTCATCTTTCAGCAGCGTTTTCAAGTCAATCAACAAACTTGAATATTTTATCATCGCCTTCAAACTCTTCCGCAAAATCACCCCCCTCTTCCGCAAGAAGAAATAATCACATCTCCCGGAGAATTATTGTAATATTCCGGAAGATGCCGAGCCTGATACACCGGGTTCGTTATCACGCTGGATCTTTCTGCCGAATCCGAAGGTATAAGTAGCGGATAGCTGAATCAAGGCATGGCTTTGACCATCATAAAATTGTTGGAACGTGTCATAATACTTGCTATGCATTTCCTGAATGGAACTTTTCCAATTCCAACGAGAAAAGTCTATCAAGTCAGCCCGTACATTCCAATTGGAGTTTGACCATCCTACAGTAATATACCAGTCACTTTTCGACTTTTGCCATATTCCGTTCATGCAACCATCGGCACTTGCATTGTCAGAAATATATGTCAAAGTAAAATTCCAGTCTTTAAGATAATACCTTACTCGTGCATACCAGTTGATACTTGAATGATTCACGTTATAAGGAGTCCCGTTATGATTAAGCAGCTGACCAACTTGTCCAGAGAATACGAGTGTGCGATTTATAAATCTCAAGGTCCCTGAAACACCGTATTGACCCTGAGCAAAACTTCCCAACGGCTGTTTGATGGTTCGCAAAATACCGTCATAAGTAGCCTCATAATCGTAGGCGTATCTGTCACCTACTATCCATGCCCATGCAAAAGCACTCAGACTATAATTATTGTCAGGAAGCCAAGTATACCGAAAATCTATATCGTAGCTTTTTGAAGGCACAAGATTTGGATTGCCGGTATATCGTAATAGTGGTGTTGACTGAATGATATTTTCGCTTTTAAATGTTGGAGAAGGTGCCCAAGAACTATAATGGAATGTTGTGGAGAGCGAGTGTTTCTCTTTGAATCCATATTGTAATGAAATGTCAAACCAGGGCGATGAAGGATTATCTACCATATCTCCAAACCTCAACTTATCCCAGTCCCATCCAAAACCTGTAGAACCGTAAAAATTTCCTATACTCACGTTATATGTGGCACCTACGCCAATCCGCGAAGATTTAGCTCTGTCAAGGGAAGTCGCACTGCCTGAATATTTTGTGCGATTATATTCGTATGACCCTCTTATAAAACCCAGTAGATTGCCATATTTGCCGAAATCGTGATTAATTTTCAAATCTGCCTTAAGCTCATTAGTATTATCAACTGCCCCATTGTAAATCGGAGCGAAACCATTTTCCATATACGACGAATTCTGCTCGGTATGTGAAAACATATAGAATGGAGTAAACGATATAGAATTGCTTTTAGGCAACGCAAAGAAATAGTAACCGCTGTATGATAGAAATTTAGATCTATTATTGAGAGTCGAAGAATATTCAGAAGAAGGAAAGTCGGCAGGAGAATATATCACTTCGCCACTGCGGTCGGAATGCGGTTTGCGGTTTATACTGCCATTAATTAGTGTCGAGGCTTGAATCTTGTCAGTATTATAGGTTGCCTTGAAGGCTGCAAAATATTGTTGTCTATTTTCCTTTGATGAAGTCGTATTAGAGTAGCGGTCAAATACTTTCACATTACCATCTTCTTGCGGAAGCCGGTATGTCTCTGTAAGTTCCGAACCATAATGACTGCTGTTGTGTCCCCAGCCATATCCCATCAAGTCATATGTCATTTTCTTATACTGAAATCTGACATTGCCTAAAAGTTGTTCGGAAAAGTCAATGAGGTTTGTGTGATCATAACCTTTTACATAGCCACCATATTCATATTTAGTCATAATATAATTGACTACGAACTGATGACCTTGTAGACGAGGATCTGAAGGATATTCGTAATATTCCACTCTCTTGACATCAGATATACGCATGGCTTTTAAATCATTGTCAGTAGCAGGAATATAATCAATAAATACTGCAACCTCCTTTCCCGAATTTGTTTGAATATTGCCGTTCAACGTAACATTCAGTTGCGGTATTGACATCTGGTCAAGCAAATCAGCTCCCGATTGCGAGGCATTCTTCTGTCGGGCAGTAGGGATATAAGTTGATTTTTTTGCATCAGTCCGCTGCATCTGTGCTTCAACGACTACTTCGTTGAGTTCGTGGGTAGTGTCTCTATCGGTTGCTTCAGATTGCGCCATAGCCGCTATTGCGTTTAAGATGCAGAATGTAGATAATAGGATTCGATAATTCATAAAGCCGATTTATTATGTTCTATTATAAGACACCAAAGGTAGGGGTTCGTTACAATAATTTTCTCAACAAATGTTGATTTCGGGATATGAACTTGTATTTTTTTGTATAGATGGGTAAAAACAAATCCTAAAAGATCTCATGGATAGATATTCATTGGCGTTATATTACACCTTGTATGAAACAAGATATTTCCAGTTTTTGGGAGCTACCGGAGCGTTATCAGATTTGAAAAATTCGCCTTTACGGAAGTTGAAGCGCTCTGTCTCGTAAAAATGGCCTTCAAACTCTTCTGTAAAATCACCCCCCTCTTCCGTAAGAAGAAATAGGTATCAACCTTTGGCAATATCCTGAAGGAACTCTACAAGAGAGTCATCCTTCGTGAGACCGAACTTCTGTCGCAGACGCAGACGCGACTGGCGGAGGCTTGACGGCTTCACATTCATTATACCGGCAATTTCGACATTGGACATTCCCATCAGCAGATAGGAACATAGACGTACATTATTTTCAGAAAGATCGGGTGCGACTTCGCGCAAACGCTTGATAAAATCAGGATGCACATTTGCAAAAGTCTTTTCAAATGATTCCAAATCGTTCTTATCAGCTAAATGAAGCTTGACATTATTCACAATCTTCGTAATATCACTGCCTTTAACATTTGACTCGCCGCTAAGTCGTGAGGTCTCATCTTTGACATATTCCAGCACCTTATTCGTTTCTTCCTGAGTCAGCGACATAGCTAATATCTGCCTCTCTTTGCGCTCACCGTCCAACCTTGCTTCAAGATACCTGAGCTTCTGCTTGCGACGCCAATTGACAACCAGAGAGACCAGCACTATCACCAATATCACAAGCGCAGTGATTACTATGAAATACCTATGCCTAAGATTGCTTTTCGACGCTTCAGCCCTGATCTCACAATCTTTCAGAGTATTGACGCGTTCGAGATAAGCCTTATTTGCCGTGCTGCCGTTCTCCTTCAAGACCTTCTGGACATCCACCATATAATTCATCATATCCATGGCTTCTTTCGGCATATTGTTTTCCTTGCAATAATCTCCTATAATTTTAGCTATCAACTCCTTTGACTTGAAATCATATTGCTCGTCAATATGCTTGGCGGCAAGCTTCATATAATAGTCTGCCGAATCTTTCCGCCCTGCTTTATTATAATAATCAAGGATATATCCTTCATACCATCCCCTCATCGCCGCAAAGCCGTCCGCTTCAGAATCTACAGGACACAAATACTTTACCATCTCATACCCGTTAAATAGCGACGCGCTGTCCATGTAGAATGCATAGTGATTTCTAAACAGCATCTCACGGATAAACAAGTCTTCGTTCAGCTCAGGATTCTTCATAAGTTCATCCAGTAACGCACCGCCTTTTTCCAGATCACCTGTTTCACATAAAAGCGACGCCTCGTTAATCAATAGATTTTGACGTTGCTCCTCCAGGCCTGCCAAGGCCAGCAGCGAGTCTGACATCTGGAGATATTTCAGCGAAAGCTCCGGCACACCTGTATTACCGAAGGCATTTGAAATAAATAGTGTCGTGAATCCCTGCATCGCCACATCGCCGATTGACCTATAGTAATCGAGTTCGCTAAGCATACTATTAAATACAGAGTCTTCCTCAAGATTCGTGAACCAGCAGAAAAGTGTATTTATGCGGTGTGCGGTGTAGTCATCCTTAATGAATTCGGCATACTTTAATGCTTTTTTCCAATCATAGAGCTCAGTGTTTATAATACGGCGATAGGACTCCCAGTATCCCACTCGCGCTTTTGCCTTTTGAGCCTCGTCGCCGGTGAGATTGTCAGCTCGCGCTTTCATCCGGTCGACAGTCGCGGCCAGTGAATCATAAAAATTAGGTAGAAACAGATAGCGCTCGGCGACCAGTGTCAGCGAGTCAAATTCAGCGTCTATGCTAGACCATCCATATGGTTTGAGCGTGTGACGCCTGTCACGGCAGCTCCAGATGAGTGACGCGACCACTAGAATCGATATTATTTTTACTAAATTTTTCATGATGCAAAATTACAACATTATCATAAACTTACCCCACCTCTGATAGCGTGACTTTAGCATCACAGCGACGATGTGACGTTTTGTGACGCATGAATATGACGATTTCATGCGAGTGAATCATAACTTTGTGCCAAAACGATGGTTCAACAATCATACATATCACTTGCGTTCGCTCGCATAATCGCTCTCCTGATCTTAGTCATGGTAGCTTCTTCGGCCAAGGCAACAGGTATGGCTGACACCCTGCAGACCGAGATTTATTATCTACAGGGCGATGCCACCTACCGGCCGGAGTGGCGCGACAATGCCAAGGTTGCGCGAAATATCGTTAACGCTATTTCGCGTGGGCGCGTGCGTTCAGTTAATATTATATCAAGCGCGTCGCCTGAGGGCACCACAGCCTTCAACCGCGAGCTGTCGGTCCGCCGCTCGTTCACCGCCGTATCTCTCCTCGGCCTCGACCCCGACAGCGTTGACTTCAACGTAATGTCGATCGGAGTTGACTGGCAGGGACTCGCCGAACGCGTCGCCGCCTCAGGCATGCCGATGGCCGATAGCATAACTGATATTATATTAAATACTCCCGAATGGGTATTCAGCAACGGAGCCATAGCCGACAGCCGCAAGAAGCGGCTGATGGACTTAAGGGGAGGTACGCCGTGGTTCAGCATGCTCGACAGCATCTTCCCTGACCTGCGCGTCTCTCGAATCACAATCGTCTATGACCGCGCACTCAAAGCCTCCGACCCCATCGCCTTGACCATGCTTAACGGCACTGATAGCCTTAGTTCACTTCAAGTCCCTG
>CAMWNL010000058.1 GCA_947175585.1 uncultured Bacteroidales bacterium
TTCGGATAAAGACCTTCCCTCCGACCCGGTCTTGACCATGCCAGTCACCGGCCTGCGCCTTGAAGTCAGTGGAGAGGACTACACTGCTGTTCCCTCCCTCGGCTCTGACGCATCTTTCACCGGCGAGCTGATGCTGCCCGTTAAAATTCCTGCCCGCAAAGCTGTTGTCAAAGAGATATCTCTGCTTCCCGGCTACACATCTTCAATAAACGTCGGCGACGAACTCATCTTTACCGACAATATCTGTGTGCTCGAAGTCAACGCTTCCGGCAATCGCACCGAAACTTTCAACGTGGTAATGCAATTCAATCCTCCTCCATTTTTCTACTTCGTCAAGACATCTGACCGCGACGAAGTGGGCGACCGCTATTACCTTAACCCTGAAACTCAGGCTCGCATCGCTTCCGGCAACTACGATAATTACTTCGAGGGCGAGGTTGACCTGACGGCTTCCAACTGGGATAACGTGGGTCTTGTCAGCGAAGACCTCTCGACTATCTACAATCTCGCTGCCGGACCGTGGCCGGCTGTCTCATCTTATAGTTGGACTCCTGAGACTAAATCAGCCACCCCGGGCTCGACTCACTTCAAGACCGAGGGTCCTTGGAACGACTGGCTTGTGACTAACGGTAATCCTGACATAATATCTCCGGGTGTCTGGCGTTGTAATTATGATACCTCTGCCAACATCGTTGATATGACCATGACTCAGTGGGCGGTCTTCGGCACTGCGCTTGAAAGCGTCAAGGCTATGACCTACGACCCGACAACCAAAAGCTGGAGCATTAACACCGGACTGACTGCCGGCGCCTTCCATTTCGAGACTATTCCTGTAAGTTTCGGCGATCCCACTTTCCGACTTGGCTATAAAGCGGACATACTGGGAGACCTCGCCGAAGACGGCAATGAAATAACCGTCGTGCAATCGGGTGATTATTCTATTACCCTTACCCTTTCTAACGCTCCTTATTACACTTACACCTTAACTAAATTATGATGCGATATATCATCACTACCGCTTTATGTCTGATTCTTCCTTTCCTCTGCTCTTGCACAGAAGATGATGGACCCGACGCTCCGGGTTTACCGCCATCTTCTCCGGTCAATACAGAGACCGGACTGACTGTTACTTTCACCGGCAAGCATTTTCGCCTTGCTGACGGAGTAGACTTCACTGATGACCCGGTCATCTCTTGGTCAGACACCGTCTGGCAAAACGATCGCATTTACAATCAATTACTTCTCACTGCAACTGACTCTGACATAAATCAACTGGCATTGACCGCCTCTCCCCTTGAAAGTCGCGACGGTCTGATTCCTGCTGAAAATGTCACCCTCTATACAGTAGGCCCTGTCTCTGGAGACGCTGCGCCGTCTGTCGACGCGCAGCCGACTCCACGACCTTCCGCGGTCGTCTATGATGCCCTCCTGCCGGTTCTTCCCTCTAAAATCACAGGCGGCGAAAAGATTCCCGTCTGGCTGACGATTGATATTCCCGACGGCATCCCTACAGGCAGCTATTCCGGTGAGATTAACATTTCAGTGGCTGACAAGACTGTAGCCACGTGTAATATCGACCTATTGGTTACTGACAAGCATCTGCCTGAACCGTCTGAATGGGAATTCCATCTCGACCTGTGGCAGTTCCCGTTCCGCATCACCCAAATTCTGAACGATAACGGCGCTACAATCAAACCCCTATCAGACAAACATTTTGAGATTCTCAAACCATTTTATTCTTTACTCGCCGATGCAGGTCAGAAAACCATCACTACTTATATCAAGGACGGGGCTTTCAACCGAGGCAACACCATGATTGGCTGGACTCTGTCTTCGTCGGGAAAATGGACTTTCGATTACTCTGATTTCGATAGATACGTTGAGTTCATGGACGAACTCGGCATCAGTCGCCAGATTAGTTGCTTCTCGCTCGCCGGTTGGAATAACGTTGTAGGCTACACCGACGAGGCTGACGGCAACAGCTATAAATACAAGTCGACACCGATCGGCTCGCAAGAATTTAATGATGTCTACTCCGCATTTCTGACTGATTTCCGTAACCACCTGAAACAAAAAGGCTGGTTTGAGCGTGCAGTGCTCTTCATGGACGAAAACACCAACGACGAAATGCGTTCCATCGTCAACTTTATCCGCTCAATGGGTGATGATTGGAAGATTGGGCTGTCAGGCAGATATATCGACGCCGACATAGAGAGAGAATTCTACAACTACGCAACCATAATCGGCACAGCGCCGACCTCTACAGCCATAAGCGTGCCGGTATTCTATACCAGCTGCTCGCAGCTCCACCCTAACAATTATCTCACTCCCCTCACTTCGCCAGCTGAAATGACCTGGATGGCATGGCATGCCTTGGCTAAAGGATTCAAAGGCTACCAACGTTGGGCATTTGACAATTGGTCGCGGCCCGACATTTTCGATGCCCGTGACGGAGCAAACACTGCAGGTGACTTCCACATGATCTACCGCAGCAACAATGATGCCTCCGTAACCCCTGTAAGCAGCATCCGCATGCACATGCTCCGCGACGGCATTCAGGATTACGAAAAAGCTCGCATAATCGGTCATCAGAAACTTCGCTCGGCAATAAGAGCTTTTGTCTCCTCAGATGCTCCCGATGCCGCCTCCTCGGTCAAAGCAGCCCAATCTGAAATAAAAAAACTATCTGTTAAATGAAACCTCTGAGATTACTTACATTCCTGCTTGCGGCGGCTCTGCCGTGTCTCTTGGGAGCTGTATCCACGGTTCCGGCTATCATTCCTGCGCCTAAAAATATGAAAACCGTTTCAGGAAAGGGTTTGCGTCCTGCCGAGATCGGTTATATAGTAACTGACGGAGCCCAGATGCCGGTGCTTTACGGTGCGCTCGACGCGCTTCCTCGCAAGGCAGGCAAGGGAGTCGGGGTCAGTCTGCAGCTCGACAGCGCTCTGCAGCTGCCGTCACCTGAAGCCTATACACTCACAGTCAACAGCCGAGGAGCTACTGTTAAAGCCAACTCTGATGCCGGACTCTTTTACGGCGCTGTGACACTCGGACGACTCATGGATGAAGCCATCGAGACCGGCTCATCCATACCTTTCGTTACAATAACCGACTACCCGTCTTTGCCGGTGCGCGCCGTGCATTTCGACACCAAGCATCACATTGACCGCTCAGAGTATTACTACTCTTTAATCGATCAGCTTGCGCAGTGGAAGGTCAATACTGTCATCTGGGAGATTGAAGACAAGCTTCGCTATGAGCGTAGGCCGGAGTGCGCGTCGCCCAATGCGATCAGCAAGCAGGAGATGAGAGCCATCTGTGATTACGCCAAAGAGCGCCACATAGAAATCAATCCTCTCGTTCAGGGCCTCGGTCACGCAGGTTTCATTCTGAAAAATCACTGGGAACTGAGAGAGAACCCTGAGAGCGACTGGGAATTTTGTCCGTCCAATCCCCAGACTTATGAAGTGCAGTTTGACCTCTACCGTGATGCCCTCGAAGCAATGCCCCACGGAAAATTTCTCCATATCGGTGGTGACGAGATAACCGCAATCGGCATTGACGAGCGCTGTAAAGCCACTGGCAAGACCCCGTTCGAACTACAGATGGAGTGGCTTGATAAGGTCTGCAAATTTGCCAAGGAGCAAGGGCGGACACCGATTTTCTGGGATGACATGCCCCTGAAATATGGCGATTTATGGTGGGTTATCCATCGTGGTCTTACCAACGAGGAAGTTGATGCCGCATGGCGGACCGACAAGCTTGATCAGGCAGTCGAAATGTTCCCGAAAGACTGTATCTACATGCGCTGGCATTACGATGACCCGACCATCTATCCTCATCTTAAAGTCCTGGAGTGGTATAAAGACAAGGGACTCAAAGTGATGGCAGCAACAGCAGCAGCCGACGGCGGCAGCCCCTACATGCCTCGCCACGGTTCAAAGATAAACGATATCCGGTCGTTCTGCAAGCTCGCCGTTGACAACAATCTCAACGAAGGCATACTCGCGACCTGCTGGGATGACGGTTCACCTCATTGGGAAACAGTGAAGCGTGGATTTGCCGCCTTGGGAGAATACAGCTGGAATCCCGACTGTCGAGACACCGATGCATTTAAGATGGCGTTTGAGCGCAATTATTTCGGGCTTTACAATGGAGAGACTTCCTTGATTGAGCAGCTCGAAGAGGCCGCCTCATTCTTCGACGGCGCGTTGATAGACGCCGGCCGTCGCAATCCGTCCTGGCAAGTGCGTGATTATACTCTCATCACTCTGCCCGACCCTGCTAATCCGGGTAAGTGGAGCGAGAAATACAGCACGCTACTTGACTCCGCGGCAATACAGTTAGAGCTGTGCGCTGATCTTGAAAGCAGAATTGCAGACGCGAAATCTCTTGCCCGACGCAACAGATACACACTCGACGTATATGCTGTCAATAACCGTCTTTTCGCCTTTCCGGCCACTCTGCTGAAAGCCCTTGAGCTATATGACAAAGCAACTGACGAGACCTCCCGTGAAAAGGCGAAACGTGAAATCCAAAGGGTCTGCTCTGTTTTCGACCAAACCAAGAGAGAGCTGATCTCGACATACGGCAAAACACGCTTTATGGAGCAGCCTAATGGCTATATTGCTGACCTCAACCACCATAAGCATCTTGCCGCGCTCACTCCCGGTCCGGAGTGGCTCTTTCTCTACGAAAACGCTATCATCGAACAGATTAATAAGAAGTTATAATTTCGCAGTTTTGGTTTTGCCGGAGGGGAGGTCGAGGGTGCGGGTTGTTTTGGTGCCGTCGGGGGCGATGAATGATGCTTCCCAAGTCAGATCATAGGGAGTGTCGTTGGTGAGTGTCGTCGATGTGCGTCCGACATGTTTGACAGTCACCTTGCCTCCGAGCATCGGCACGTCGGTAGCGGTCGACTCACTGTCGGCCGGACCGTGGTAGCATGTCGCTATGGACTCACGCGACGCCGAGGGCTGTATGCCCATCAGACAGAAGATGCCCTCGATGACTCCGTAAGAGACCTCGGGGTAGTCGTTACGTCTGATTGTCGGGAGAGCCGTGAGAATTTTTGTAGCCGGCAAGTCGTAACCGAGACGATAGAGGAAGACGGGGAAGGCCGAAAGATTTTCGACATTCCATTCACGCGACATCACGTCAGCCACAGACGCCTCCAACCTTTCGGGACGGTCGAGGGCGCCGATAAGCAAAAGATAAGGTATGCCCTCGCCGCGATGAAACTCCTTGAGCTGAGTGTAGTAGGTGTTGTAACGATTGTTATCGGCATCCCACCAGAGGGTCTCGATCATATCGTCATAACGGGCGGCGCGTTGACGGGCGAAGTCAGCTTCGGCCGGCTTATCGGTGAGTTCACAGATGTCGGCGTAAGCCTCATAACCCTCTTTGAGGGCACCGACGAGGTCAATCGCGACAGTGATGCCCGAGAAATTTTCAGCATAAGACGGCAGTCCCCGGCAGGTGTGAAAGCCATTTTTGGTGTTGAAGGGCTCGGGAGTATTCATGAAGCGGCGGCGCGACATAATGCTGTCAGGAGTGAGCGCCCAACGGTCGGCATAATCGTGGGCCGTGCGTTCATAAAAATTCACGAAGAGAGGATGAGCGAGATACTGCTGATCGCCGGTCCACTCGTAGACACCGCGACAAGCCCTCATGACGTCGAAATTAGCCGGAAGGTTATACCAGAACTCCTTATCGTTGGCGAAGTCACAGGGAGCCGGGCGGTCGAGGCGGTCGATCTCCCAATAAGAACACCAGTCTTTGCTCTCGCTGATATTGGCCGCGACCTTGGCGAGCATGTTGGCATTGTGAGCGTCGAGACCGAGCAGAGCAGCGCCGATGGTCTGATGAGAGAGATCGCGCATGCAGAACGCATCGCGTCCGGGGAGAGCGGCCTCATACCACACTCCGACAGGATCGCCACCATCATGGACATAGCTCAGGGCCATGTCGCGCGCCCAGCGATAGGTGTTTTCGAGTGTGCTGTCACTCGACTGAAAACCTGCAGGCCCGGCTGCTCCGGCCGAGAATGACACCGCCAGAACTACGGCGGCGAATATGCTTTTTAACTTTTTCATCATACTACAAAGTTAGTGATTTTTTCACTCAAGATTACCAATAATGCGGCTCAATGGCCATTTTATTAGGAATAATAAATGACGAGGTGTCGTAGATAGCGTGGAGGGCAAGAGCACGGGTCATGAGAATATCATCGTGATAACCGGCTTTGGATCCGTAGGCGCCATTGGGGAACTGGCGATAGACGGCAAGTTCATAACAGGCATCGGCAGAGCGCTCTACATACTCACTGTCGCGGACAGCACGGATAAGGCCGTTGACCAACACCACCTTGGTGGCACGGTTGGTGTGGAAACCTACGCGAGCCGCGGAGGGCGAACCGTCGTCAGAGCGCCAACGCCTGTAAAGATTGGTGTATCGCTCGGCAAGACGCTGAAGAACAAAGCTGTTGGCTCCGGCTCCGGCATTGGCCTCGGTCTCCAGAGTATTGCTCTCGATGATAAGCAACGCCTCATTATAGCGAACAGCGATGACACGGGCGATGTCGACAAGGATGTCATGATCGACATGGCCACGCCACTGAGCGACAATCTCATGGCGAGTGGCGACGGCAGGATCACAGCGCTTCATCACAGCGACTACCGACCAGTCGCTCGCGGCACTGCGTCCGCCGATATCGACAGCCACGACATAATCGGCTCCGCGCTGCGGCTCCTCCCATATCTCCAGTTCGCCTCCCGGACGGTCAAAGAAACGGTCACCGAGGACGGAGCATGTGCGCAGCGGCTGACGGCAATCGACGAGCAGACGGTCAATGTCGGGCTGGTCAAAGACACCGGCATTTGTGGCACCGAAAGCCTCGACATCGTTGGATGGATACTCGGCAAAGAGACGGTGTATATCCTTGTCGGCCCGGGCCTTCTCGCGATACCAGTTGATCTGCTCAAGAGTGCAACCGAGCTGCCAGAGGGCCTTGTCGCGGTCGGTCATCGAAGCGGCAAAATCCTCGGGAGAGACAGCGAGGGGCAGAGTGTTCATATCGACTTCAAACCAGGCAACAAAAACCGGACGCTTGTCGCTCGCACCCTCTTTGGCACGCTGCCACTCCTCGTAGAAGTAATTGCCGATGCCGTTGGCGGTGGACTCCATAGCGATGAGAGTGTAAGGGAGAAGGGCTACGGAACCTGAGACACTGCGAATCAAATCGTTGGGTGACATCGACGGGGTCTCGCGCCAAAAGGCTGTCTCCGAAAGGTGAGCCATAGCTATGTCATAGCCACGGATAGCATCCTGAGACTCGCTCGAAGTGACGGCAACGCGGCAGTCCCGGCCGGTGATCTCGCGGACATTGGTCGAGCCTTCGAAGGGACGGAACTGAAGCTTGGCCGCGCCGTCGGCACCACCATCCCACATTTCAGAGGGATAGTCGCGTATGAGGTCAGTGTAAAGGCGACGGATGTTGACGGCGCTGTCCTTGTTGTGGCAGCAGATAAGCGAGCTCCAGTTGGGACGCAGACACATCTGAATCCAAGCCATGTAGTTTTGAATCAGTGTCGAGCAGCCCCACTGTCTGGCTTTCAGAACGATAATACGGATCGGACGGTCGGCGAGACGGTCTTTTTCGAGAGCGTCGAGGACTTTGCGCTGTCCGCGATTTAACACGAAGGGGGTCTTGCGATAGCCGGTCTTGGGTTTAATACGGACGCAGGTCACGCACCAGTATTCAAAGTCATAGCGGCAACGAAGGAGCCGCCATTGCCATTGGCCGGTTGCAACGGCATACTGCGGATCGTCGAGCATGGCACGAGGTACCCAGGCTTCGGGAAGCTCGGGGACAGGGGTGGAGACCTTGACGCGGTCGCCGTGGCAGCCGATTC
>CAMWNL010000059.1 GCA_947175585.1 uncultured Bacteroidales bacterium
GTATCTCGACATCCCATTTCTCACCGCAAAGCGCCAGAACAGCGTAGGTTGACACCGCAAGCAAATAGCAAGCGATAGCCGCGTTGGCAAAAACTATCACCGAGTGCATCCTGCCGGTCAGTTCCCGTCGTTCATCAATCGGTGCGGCAGCCAGTACCGCAAAAAATGGCCAGTTGAGGATTGATTCGCTCAGCGTGAAAGGCACTTCCTGCAGCTTATGACCCTGATTGTATGCACCGGAGGCAGCCGATGTCGAAAATTTACCAAGCACTGACATATTGATATTACGGGCAATCTGAAAGCATACATAAGCCACCATCAAATGCACACCGTAACCAAACATCTCTTTAAACGATGCCGTGTTAAACGCCACACGGGGTATCCACCGCGACACCGCCACATAGTAGACGAAAAGAAAGAACGACAGGAAAATCTGCATCGACACCAGCCCCCAGTAGCCATAACCGTTGAGAACCAGTATAATCGCGAGGATAAGCGCACTCGCTGTCGACGACAATCTGACAATAGCCATCTTTTTAAAATCGAGATCCTTGCGCATCTTTGTCTCCTGGACAAGTGCAAGCGACTGAAAAAAGAAGCACACTCCTATCGCTATCATTATACCCTTGAGCTCCTCGTGACCGAAAAATCCGGCGATTAGACCGGAGCACAAGATAAACAGGACGGCAAAAAACAGTCCCATCGACGCATTAAAGACAAATACTGTCGAGTAATCATCTTTTGTCGGATTTTTTTTATTGATAAGACCGTCACTCATGCCGCAGCCTGAGATATTATAGGCAAGCGCGGTAAAAATAGCAACCATACCGAGCAGACCGAAGTCTGACGGGTCAAGCAGTCGTGCGAGTAAAATGTTGCCGCCGAAAGTCATGACCGAATTGCATATCCGGTCCATGGCGACCCACTTATAGACACTTTTGCCTGTGCTCATCGCGCTTGTCTAAACGGCTTACTTTGATTTCTTCTCGCCGTAGCCGTAACCGTAGCCACGCTTGGTAGCAGTGCCGTTCACGACAATCGACAGCTTCTTCAGACGCTTGTCTGCATATATTTCATCAACGAAGCGCAGGTCTGTACGGGTCGTGTAGTCAGCACGCACGACATATATAGTCGCGTCTGCGAGACGATCGAGTGTAAATGTATCGCTGACCATGCCGACAGGAGCGGAGTCAATGAATATATAGTCATAGCGTTCGCGAAGCTCAGCCATAAGCTGGTCGAGGCGCGGAGAGTTGAGCAGCTCAGCCGGGTTGGGAGGCACGGGACCCGCCACAATCACATCAAGACCGTTGGCCGAGTCTGCGCGAGTTATCAGCGAGTCTACGGTAATATCTTTAGACGCAAGATATTGTGTCAGACCGAAGCGAGGCGATATATTCATATATTCAGCAAGACGCGGTTTGCGGATGTCCATACCGATAAGCAACACCTTCTTATGAAGCAACGCCATATCTGCCGCAAGGTTGATTGACACAAACGATTTGCCTTCACCCGAACGGGTCGATGTCAGCATCACAACTTTTTCGTCAGCGCCTAATACAAAAGGCAGTCGTGAACGCAACAGGTTGAAGAGTTCGGTCGTAGACGAATGGTCACCGGCAACAGCGACAATCGAGCGTCCTGTTTTGTCATTACATATTTCACCGAGAACAGGCACATCGACGATAGCCTCAACTTCCTCTTTAGTGTCAAACTTGGTGCGGAGCACTTTGCGGATATAAAGCAACGCCGGCGGTATGCATAGGCCGATAAAAAGAGCGATAAGCAATATCATCTTCTTGCTGAGGTTGACAGGGGCATTTAGTGCGAATGCCTCATCGACGATAATGCCCTTGGGTGTGGCATTGGCGAGCATCATGGCTGTCTCCTCGCGCTTCTGCAGGAGGAACATATAAAGCTGCTGCTTGACCTGCTGCTGACGCTTCATATTGAGGAACTCACGTTCCTGTTCGGGCACAGATCCCAAACGGCCCATAGCTTTATTGAGTTTTGATCGCTGATCTCTGATAGCGACTTCCAGATTATCATAAGCCTTGACTACAGATGTCGCGATAGTCGCGCGCATAGCGTCGATCTGCTCATCAAGCATTTTGAGAGCCTTGTTGTTTGGCTTGGCGTTAGAGGCCAGCGCCATGCGCTGCAGCATCAACTCGTTATAGCCTTTTATACCTTCCTGCAATCCGACGTTGTCGGTAGTCATCGGTATCAGACTGTGAGCATTGGCGGGATCAGCGATAAACTCACCGGTCATCTTTATTATTTCGGCCTCAGTCTCAGACTTCATCAGCTCCTTTTCAAGATTCGCACGGATACCGGTCTGAAACGAAGCTTCAGCCGACACGTCAATGATTCCCTGCTTCTCCTTATATGACTGGATATCGTCTTCAGCGTCACTGAGGTCATTGCTTATGATGGCGAGACGCTCGTCAATAAAGCGTGCGGTCTTTTCGCCTTCGAGGTTCTTCTCGGCAATGCCGCGCTCGTTATATTTGGTGATAATACCGTTGAGCACATCTTTGCCGTAGTCAGGATTTACAGTAACAAGATTCAGCATTATGGCATTGCTTCGCTTGCTGCCGATACTTGCGATTACATCCTCGCTGAGGAGTTCGGCCGCCGCATCATAACCTATGATACTGATATCGCTTATGATTTCCTCACCCGGCACGAAATATGAAGTCGTATCAATCACGAAGTGACCGTAGATAGTGTTGAGTGAGACTGGCAGTTTCTGATCTTTCACCTTACCGATAACCTCGCCGTCAGCCTTGGCCTTGACCGTCGCCAGACCTTCTTCGTTGACTTTGACCTTGAAAGCGATGCCTGTGCGCAAGGTGTCGATAATGCCGGGAGCGGCTATAACTTCGAGAGGATACTCTGGATATGCAAACTCCCTGTTGAGGAAACCAAGCTTAATTTTATGGATTTTATTTGTTCCCAACTCTTTGACTACGTCACGATAGACCGAGTGAGACGAAATCACGAATATTTCATCATCAACCGACGCCTGCGCGCCGAAAAGATCTCCTATCGCGCCGAGACTGGCCATGCCACCCTTTTCATCCTGAGATATAAGCACATTGGCGTTGACCGAATATTTAGGTTTAACGATTCTTGCCGCGAGGAAGCCGAACACCAGACACACGACAACCGAAATCACAAACCAATACCATTTCGACATATACTCCTGCGCAATAGCGCCTAAGTCAATAAATTCTGATTTTTTATTTTTAGCCATGATAGCGCAGAGTTTATTTTACTGTTAATGCAATTACAAGTGACGCGATAACCGATGTAGCGCTCACGATTGTCGATATGACTGTCAACTTGAATGAATTATTCTGATTATATTTGGAGTTGGCCTGACGCACTTTATTAGGCTCCACATAGATATAATCATTCTGCTGAAGATAGAAATAAGGCGAGTTAAGCGTCTCAGATGAGTTGAGGTCGAAATGCACAAACTTACGTTCACCGTTTTCCTCTCTGACGAGCAATACATTGGAGCGTTCGCCATACTCGGTCAGATCTCCTGCATCTGAAAGAGCGTCAAGAATACTGTAGCGGTTGCGGCCAACGATTATTGACTTGGGAGTTTTGACCTCACCGGCTACCACTACTCTGAAATTTACCAGTGCGACATTAACAATCGGGTCTTCGACATCCTTGCTGATGAGTTCGGTCAGTTCATTTTGCAACTGCTCAACTGTAAGACCGGCGACATGAAGTTTTCCGAGCACGGGAAATGTTATATCGCCCTCGTTATCGACTTTATATGTCTGCTGCGACGGCGTAGCCACCTTAAACATCTCAGACTGTTTCGCCGGGTTTGACAACGGCAGATTATAAATAGCTGTGGCTTCCGGATTAAGCGAGCTAACTGTAATCAACAGTTCATCGTCGGGCTTAATGGATGGCGAATAATCGCCTGTCTGGAATGTACCGCTCTCTACTGCAGAGATATCAGTAAAATACGGCAACACCGTTTTAGACGTGGAGCACGATGACGCAGCGGCTCCAATGACTAAAGCCAAGGCAATATGACGAAGTTTCATGTCAGTAAAAATCAAAATGCATTTTAATATAATTCATTCTATTTAACGCGACTCTACATGCTTTATTATACCTCATTCAAAAATTTCGTATATTTGCAGTTCGAAAACAGGTCACAACGTACCTGTTACAACTAACATACATTGAAATGACATTCAACTTCGACCTTTCCGCCATAGTCATATCGCTGCTCTCATTGAGTGCGGTTGCCGCAGTGATTGTGCTGATATGCTACGTCCCGTTCATCAGACGAGTATGCTCAAGAGCCAAAGAGTGCCTCCTGATTGTTGACAAAGACAGCAATGAGACTTCTGACCGGACTCCGGCTTCTATAATAATATACTCACAGGGAGAGGCTGACCGACTTGAATCGCTTTTACCTTCAGTTCTCGGTCAGGATTATGACGGTCCATTTGAAGTGATTGTAGTCAATGAAGGTGACTCTCCTGATGTCCGCAATGTCATCAGCGCCCTCCAGATGTCTAACCGTAACCTCTATTTAACATTTACCCCTGACGGAGCCCGAAGCCTGAGCCGCAAAAAACTGGCGCTGACTCTCGGCATAAAAGCGGCCCGTTATCCGGTAGTGGTTCAGACTACTACCGACGCTGTTATCAGCTCCGATCAGTGGCTGACGAAAATCCTGCGTCATTTCAATAACCGTGAGGTCGGCATCGTGTTAGGCTACGCTGCTCCATCATCTGATATCACCGTCAGCCGGCGCTGCTCGTTCGACTACACAAACGACAGTGTGGCATGGTTGTCTCCGGCCATCAATCACCGGCCGTTCAGAGGATCAGAGCTCAACCTCGCCTACCGTCGCGAGCTATTCTTCGCCAATAAAGGATTCTCACGCTCTCTCAACCTACATTTCGGTGATGACGATATATTTATAAGCGAAATAGCCAACAAGACCAATACTGTCGTCGAGCTTTCGCCCGACTCCGTCATTAAATTTACCAGCTATAATATGGCGTCCACCCTTCACGACGCCGCCATACGCCATATTTTCACCAGTCGCTTTATTCGCCGGAAACCCATCGCATGGTTGTCGACCGGAGAAATGATGCTTTGGTTGTCCTTGCTGGCTGCAGCCGCGGCTGTGGCTCTTGACTATCTGAATCTCACTACAATCATCGCAGCGTTCATCATCATAGCGGTCACTATGATTTTTGTGGCATTGACATGGCGCAAAGCCACTTCTGCCCTCGACATGCGCGTCGTCTCATTCTCAGCACCGTGGTTTGTCCTCGCCCAGCCATTCCGCCGCATCGCCCTAACCATCTACGCCAAAATGTCCAAACAGAAAAAGTACACCTGGGATTGATTAAGCCATTGATGTAGCGGATTAAAAGTTTTTCGTAACTTTGCACCGATATTTATGAAGACTTATATCCAATATATCCGCCGTGGACTTGCCCTTGTCGCATCATTGGCCTGCATGATTGCGTGCTATGCACAGCAAAGTGACAGTCTGATATATTCGGTTTCCATTCTGACCAACGCTTCGACAGGCAGACTTGCGCCATATATGATCGGCTCCTGGAATCATGACCGCACCTCTATGAAAAACGGCTACAACGTAGACTTCTTCACCGAGAAGCCCCTCAATCTTAACGGACGAATCGGTTGGGGCGCCGGAGTGGAGATTCTCGCCGGATCTCAGCACTCGGCTAAGTATGACAAATACGACCCTCACAATTTCGACTGGTATACCTCCGACATGAAGAGGGCTCATGTCTCGCTCAGATCATTTTACGCGTCTATGCGCTACAGACGCGTATTTATCTTGGCCGGCATGAAAAATTTTGATTCGAAGATTGTCGACGGCAGTCTGTCATCGGGCGACCTCCTTCGCAGCAACAATGCCCGTGCGATACCCGGTCTGACCTTCGGATTTGTTGATTTCCAGGATATCCCTTTCACTAACGGATGGCTGCAGATCGACGGTCAGATAATGTATGGCAAATTCATTGATAATTCTTTTCGCCGTCAACAGTTCAATTTCTACTCTGACTTGCTTGCCACTGACCTCTATTATACATATAAATACTGCTATTTCCGCACCAAGCCGTCGCAACGCCTGTCTGTAATATTCGGCATGCAGGCCGCCGGGGTTTTCGGCGGAAACACCACATATTACCGCCGGGGGCAGCTTGTACGCACAGACCACCGGGGATTCCGCTTCGTCGACATTTTCAAGATGTTTTTCCCCACACCCGACAACGGCAATGGATACTATGAGGGAAATTCACTGGGCACATGGTCTTTACGCGCAAGATACAATTTGCCCGGCGGCAATGAGATCGCGGCCTATTGGGAGAAGTTTTTTGAAGACGGCTCAGGCATCGGCTGCCGCAACGGTGCTGACGGCCTGTATGGCCTACAGTTCTCATTTGGAAAGAAAGGCTGGGTTAACAAAATAGTTGCCGAATATCTCGACTTCCGCAATCAGAGCGGTCCGCTGCACTACGCCCCGGGAGACCATATCAATCCATCGATTACGTCTGAAGCCACAGGCGGCGACAACTACTATAATAACGACTCATTCGGACCATACTCTTATTTCGGCATGTCGATCGGCTCGCCGATGGTGATGTCGCCGATTTACAATGAGAACGGTTTTCCGCAATTTATCTATAACCGCATGCAAGGCGCTCACCTGGCGGTTTCGGGAAGTCCTGCCGCAAATCTCACATATAAGCTTATGGGTGGCTGGCAGAAAGGATATGCGATGGGACGCATACCCTTGCCTGAGGCTCGCGAGACATGGTCAGCCATGGCCGAAGTTGATTGGGATGCCCGCAAATGGCTGCCGGGATTTTCTTTTGACTGCAACCTCGCGTTAGATCGCGGTAAACTTAGAGGTGATAATTTCGGCTTTGCCCTTGCGATCCGCTACTCGGGTAATTTAAATATCAATTACTGATTTTGATGATAAAGAAATTTGTCATAGCATTTGTAACACTTCTGGCTCTGGCATCATGCCGGATGAACAACGGTGATATCGGAGATTTCTTCGGCTCATGGCTATTGTACTCTATGACTATCGACGGAGAGACGCCTGATAAATTCAACCCCGAGGAAACATTCTGGGAGTTTCAGAATAACATCATCGAGATATCGCGCGTTGATTTTATGTATGACAAAGACGGCCGTTGGGGCACATGGAGCGAAGATGATGATAAGTTGGTGCTCGATTTCACTCATTTTGAATATGGTGTCAATCCCGGCACCATCCAGTTTGCCGGCCCCGAATGGATCGGATTTCCCAAACAGGGCGTGATCTCTCTGACTTTTGTCTCGCGCTCGTCCAAGCACATGACTCTTTCGTGGCACGATACAAATGGCCGCATCTACGTTTACTCACTCCGAAAAATCTGGTAATATATGATCAATCCCAACAAGACTGTACTTGTGACCGGAGCCGACGGTTTCATCGGTTCTCATCTGACCGAATTGCTGCTCTCTCTCGGCTTCAGAGTAAGGGCGCTTGCTCAATATAACTCTTTCAACTCATGGGGCTGGCTTGAAGGCATCACTTCGCCCGGCCTTGAAGTGGTCTGCGGAGATGTCCGCGATTCAGACTTCTGCCGTGAGATTACAGCAGGATGCGGCACAGTTTTTCATCTCGCCGCCCTAATCGCTATCCCTTACAGTTACATCGCTCCCGACAGCTATGTCGACACCAACATCAAAGGCACGATGAACATGTGTCAGGCGGCTCGCGCGGCAGGGGTTGACCGCATCATCGTCACTTCGACATCCGAGGTTTACGGCACAGC
>CAMWNL010000060.1 GCA_947175585.1 uncultured Bacteroidales bacterium
AATAAAATGTGATTTGATTGGGAGATTAATGCCTACTGTATATTAGCATTAATATGCAAAGATAATATAAAAATTAATTAAACTAAAATTATATCATATAAAATTAAAATGTTTGTTTCGATAGATGATATCCTGCATTGAGATAAGGCTTTGTGGGGTGGGATAGTAATTGCAGAGGTGGGGTTATGAACACTCTTATTCAAAAAAAATGTGTATCTTTGCGCGATGTTCAGAGTTAAGCGACTATATACATTCATGTTGCAGAGCTTTTTGCCTCTGTTTACCATGACATTTTTCATCTGCCTCTTCGTAGTGATGATGCAGTTTTTGTGGCGCTTTGTCGGTGACATAGTCGGAAAAGGTTTGTCAATCAGTGTGATTGGCGAGTTGTTTTTCTACGCGTCACTGACGATGGTACCTACTGCATTGCCGTTGGCCGTGCTTCTTGCTTCGCTGATGTCATTTGGAAACCTTGGTGAGAAGTTTGAACTGACTGCACTCAAGGCATCCGGGATATCGCTATTTAAGATTATGCGTCCGCTGATAATTTTGATAGTGCTCATAGCTATTGGGGCATTTTTCTTTCAAAATAATGTGCTGCCAGTGGCGCAGACAAAGATGTGGACACTGATGTTTTCGGTACGACAGAAAACACCTGAAGTCGAAATCCCAGAACGATCTTTTTACGATCAGATTCCGAATATAAATCTATATATCGACCATAAGAATCCCGAGACAGGTATGCTATATGGTATGATTTTATATGATTTGACTCGCGGTATGGATAATTCACGAGTCATTTTGGCTGACTCGGGCAGTCTGAGTTTTACTGAAGATAAGAAGCATCTGTTCCTGCATCTTTACAATGGAGAGATGTTTGAGAATCTTAAGGAAAATGCAATGGGTGTGACAACATCAGGTTATATGCCTTTCAGACGGGAGCAGTTCGATGATAAACAGATCTATATGGCGTTTGATGCGAATTTCAACCGTATGGATGAAGATGGCATCCGCAGTCAGTATGTCGGACAAAATATTTCACAGTTACGACACTCGATAGATTCGATAGGAGCAAGAGTAGATTCGATTGGTTCGGTCTACGCGTCTGAGATTCTGGCGGCTCCAATGATGGGAATATCGCCTAAAGTGACGAGACGCGAGGGTGATTCAGCGATAATATATCGCAGGCCTTCGGTCGTGATGAATGTGCCTCTTGATATTGACTCAGTGTTTAACTCTCCCTCTGCAAGTTATGCGAAAACATATATCAATCAGGCCTTAAATAAGGCCCGTAGGCAAAAGATGGATTATGAATACCGGAGTCTTGCGCTTGGCGAAGAAGCTAAAATCATGCGCCGACATGATATTGAAATGCAGCGAAAGTTCACGCTGTCGTTTGCTTGTATAATTTTCTTCTTCATCGGAGCTCCGCTTGGCGCGATTATCAAAAAAGGAGGTCTCGGAACACCGCTTGTGATCTCAGTACTACTATTTATTGTATACTTTATCATTGATAATTCAGGATTCAAGATGGCACGAGACGGTAAGGTGGCCGTATATCAGGGTATTTGGCTAAGTTCGGCCGTCCTTCTGCCATTGGGTATTTTCTTTACATATAAGGCTGTAGGAGACTCTGCTGTATTTAATATAGACGCATATCGTAATTTCTTCAATAGATTGACCGGCCGTGTGCCGAAACGAAATCTTGAACTGAAAGAAGTTATAATGCACGAGGTTAACCCTGTGGATGCAGTAGAAAAACTGTCATCATTTGACGAAAAATGCCGTAATGAAGCTAAGATTCTTGCTAAAAAGAATGTTTTGATTCGTCGAATTTCTTATTCGGGACTACATAAACTCAAGGATAATATGAACGATATTGTTGATTACTTATCAAATTCAAGAGATTTGGTAATTATCAACCTTTTGAATAATTATCCGTTTAATATAACACCGTCTAATTTAAATGGTGTTATCGATACGACTCAACAACTGATCAATCGAATTGACCGGCAGAGAGAAGCAAGTGAAAAATAAAAGACAAAATATATGGATCAAAAAATTAAACTCGATTCAATCGAAGATGCTATCGCTGATTTCCGAGATGGAAAGATGGTGATTGTTGTGGATGATGAAGATCGCGAGAATGAAGGTGATATAATAGTAGCTGCAGAGAAAATCACGCCCGAGCAAGTGAACTTTATGTTAAAGAATGCGCGAGGTGTGCTGTGCGCTCCTGTGACCATCTCACGCTGCGAACAACTTGATCTCCCTCATCAAGTCTCAGATAATACGTCGATGCTCGGAACTCCATTCACGGTTACTGTCGACAAACTTGAAGGATGTACTACCGGCGTTAGTGCAGAAGATCGTTGCGCTACTATCCGCGCGCTCGCCGATCCAAAATCAACCCCTGAGACATTTGGCCGTCCTGGTCATATTAATCCGCTTTATGCTCAGGATTTGGGTGTATTACGCCGTAGCGGACACACTGAAGCGGCGGTGGATCTTGCGCGTCTTGCCGGACTTCAGCCGGCGGCGGCACTTATGGAGATAATGAGTGATGACGGATCTATGGCTCGTCTTCCGGAGCTTCGCCGGCGTGCAGACGAGTGGGGAATGAAACTGATCTCGATTAGAGATCTGATCGCATATCGCCTTGCCACGGAAAGCCTTGTTGAAAAAGGAGTTGAAGTAGATATGCCGACAGTCTACGGACACTTCCGCCTTATCCCGTTCCGCCAGAAAAGTAATGGACTTGAGCATATTGCAATTCTTAAAGGCGATCTGACTACTCCGGAACCAGCGTTGGTTCGCGTGCATTCATCTTGTGCCACAGGTGATATTTTCGGTTCGCAAAGATGTGACTGCGGAGAGCAATTACATCAGGCTCTGCGCATGATTGAAAAAGAAGGCAGAGGAGCTGTCGTATATCTAAACCAGGAGGGTAGAGGTATAGGCCTGATGGATAAGATTAAAGCATATAAACTTCAGGAAGAAGGTCTCGACACGGTTGAAGCAAATCTTCATCTCGGCCACGGCGCAGATGAACGAGATTACGGCGTCGGAGCTCAGATTTTAAATCTGCTTGGTATCCGTAAGATGCGCCTGATGACAAATAATCCGATTAAGCGTGTCGGTTTGGAAGGCTATGGTCTGGAGATTGTTGAAAATGTCCCGATTGAAGTTGAGCCAAATGACTATAATAAATTTTATATGCACACTAAAAAATCCCGTATGGGACACGATCTGCATAAAGTAGATTAGTGGGCATAAAAAGATACGATAAACGGGCAGTCACTCCTTTGAGTTGATTGCCCGTTTATTGTAATACTCGTTTAAGATCTGTGTTATCCTAAGAGCTCCTCAATCTTTTCGACAAGTGTCTGGCGAGATTGAGAGCCGGTAAGGCGGATATTGGCTTTCTGGCCATCTTTGAAGAAAAGAATAGTGGGAAGCGACATGATGCGGTACTCGGCACTGAGCTCTCCTTCATCTTCAACGTTGTATTTTCCGATTACGGCGCGACCTTCGTATTCCTTTGCAAGTTCGTCGATGATAGGTGCCATTGCAACACAAGGTCCGCACCAGGTTGCCCAGCAGTCAATCACAACGGGCTGTCCGGTAGCGATAATTTCTTTGACGTTTTCGTCAGTAAATGTAAATGCCATGATTTTAAAGTAATTATAATATAGTGACTTGTTTAAACACGTTCTACTGTAAATTCTACATCGTCGATTCTGCTCAATTCGTCAATAAACGATCTTTCGATTGGAACTTTGAGAGACGAAGACAACAATATTTCACGATTGATCGACGGGTCGTAAACACGGAAGGCCAATGAGCCCCCCTGACGGGTGTCTCCTTTTTTTATTACGTTCTTACCCAACAGATCCCGAAGTTCCGGTTTGATTTGATCAATGGATGCCATTAATGTTATGCCTTTAATCAGTTTGCCTTTGACATCATCAAGCATTTGCATCTGGGTGATGTTGAATTTCATTTCACCGCGAGCGTTTTTCTTATAAACACCTTTTACACTCACTGCAAGCCCGTCATGGCAATAAGGACTGAGTTCCATCAGATGTTTCCCGAAAGCAACAAGTTCGGTAGAACCTGAATAATCCTCGATCTTGAAGCGTCCCATCTGAGTGCCGCTCGGCAAAATAGAAGATTCGAATTTCATAATTATGCCGCCGAAAGTTATTTCCATGCCTTCTGTAGGCGTAAGCTCATCGCGCTCTTTGATAGAACAGCTCATGCCGTAGTGAAGTTCCATATAATAAGGGTCAAGAGGGTGGGCTGAAAGATACATTCCAACTAAGTCTCGCTCTTTGTCGAGTCTGGTAATGGGTGCCCACGGCATGGCAGGCACGATTGAAGGACGTGACGCAAGGTTGAGTTCATCATCAAAGTCGCCGAAGAGTGACGCTCCTTTATTCTGGTTTGCATTCTGGAAGAGAGAGCCATATTTCAAGAGTTGCTCGGCGAACGATTCTCCACGGTTGTTCTCCTGGAAGAAATCCTCTCGCTTTATTTCCGTAAAGCAGTCAAATGCTCCGGCTAATGCAAGACTCTCGAAAGCCCTTCGATTGACGGCACCTGCCGGCACACGTTCAACAAAATCAAATATATCTTTGAACTGGCCGTCCTTGCGTCGTGATTCCAGAATATCGGCAACGACATTGTTGCCTATACCCTTAATAGCAGATAGTCCGAAACGGATGTCTCCACTCGGCGTAACACCAAATGAAGCAAAAGATTCATTTACATCAGGCCCTTTAACAGTTATGCCCATGGCCTTACACTCGTCCATATAGGTGGTGAGTTTGGTTATATCTGTAAGGTTTCGACTTAACACCGCAGCCATATATTCCGGAGCGTAGTTGGCCTTAAGGTATGCAGTTTGAAAGGCCACCCAGCTGTAGCAGGTTGCGTGACTCTTATTGAAAGCGTAAGACGCGAACTTCTCCCAGTCGGCCCATACTTTTTCAAGGACTTTCGGATCGTGGCCATTTTTCTGTCCACCTTCAAGGAAAAGTGTTTTTAAAGCCATCATTTTATCGATTAGCTTCTTACCCATTGCTTTACGTAAGGTATCGCTCTGGCCGCGAGTGAAGTTGGCGAGTGTTCTTGACAGTAGCATGACCTGTTCTTGATATACTGTTACGCCATAAGTGTCTTTTAGATACTTTTCCATAACTGGTATATCATATTCGATTGGTTCACGACCGTGTTTACGGGCGATAAACGTGGGTATATACTCCATAGGCCCCGGTCGATAAAGAGCATTCATGGCTATGAGGTCTTCAAACGTTGAGGGCTGGAGTTCTCTAAGGTATTTCTGCATGCCGGGCGACTCGAATTGAAAAGTTCCGACTGTGCGTCCGGCGCTATATAATTCATATGTTTTTGGATCGTCAATCGGCACTGTGTCAATATCGAGGTCAATGCCGTGTGTCTGTTTGATGTTAGCGACGGCTTCCTTAATGATGGATAAGGTTTTGAGACCCAGGAAGTCCATCTTGATAAGGCCGGTTTCCTCAATTACACTACCTTCGTACTGAGTTACAAGTAGTTTGCCTTCCTTTTTATCAGTTGCAGTGCTGACAGGAACCCAATCGGTGATATCATCTCTACATATAATAACGCCACAGGCGTGTACTCCCGTATTTCTGACGTTTCCTTCAAGCTGTCCGGCATACTTCAGAGTGTCGGCAATAAGAGGATTCGGACTCTTTAGTTCAGGCTCGAAGTCGGTTACATGCTGATAGCAATTTTTTAGTGTTGGCTTTAATTCCTTGCCGTTAACTACCGGCATGCGACCGGGCACAAGTTTTGCAAGTCGGTTGCTTTCATTTAGCGGAAGATTGATAACTCTGGCAACGTCTTTGATTGCTGATTTAGCCGCCATTGTGCCATAAGTTATAATGTGGGCTACTTTTTCGGCACCATATTTTTTGGTTACGTAATCAAGCACCACACCACGACCGTCATCGTCAAAGTCAACGTCGATATCAGGTAGCGAAATACGATCCGGATTTAGAAAACGTTCGAAAAGTAGGTCATATTTTAGAGGGTCGATCTGAGTAATGCCGAGACAGTATGCAACAACTGAGCCTGCCGCTGAGCCACGTCCGGGTCCGATGCTTACGCCGAGTTGTTCACGTCCGGCCCGAATAAAGTCTTGCACTATGAGGAAGTAACCGGGGAAACCCATGGTCTTCATTATGTGCAATTCAAATGTTATGCGTTCATTCACTTCATCGCTAAGCGGTGTGCCGTAACGTTTTTCCGCACCTTCGTAAGCAAGTTTCTTTAAGTAGTCTGCCTCAAATTTAATACGGTATAGTTTTTCATATCCGCCGAGCTTTTTGATTTTTGAATGGGCTTCCTCTTCGCTAAGCACGACGTTTCCATGCTCGTCACGTGTGAATTCCTCAAATAAATCTTGTTCTGTGAGGCGTTGGCGATACTCCTCCTCGGTGCCGAATTCTTTAGGAATCTCATAGTTAGGCATAATCGGAGCATGGTCAATTGAGTATATCTCTACCTTATCCGATATCTCAAGTGTGTTAGCGATAGCCTCAGGTAAGTCTGAAAAAAGAGACTCCATCTCTGCTGTGGTCTTAAGCCACTCTTGTTTTGTGTAGAGCATTCGGCTCTCGTCATTGAGCAGGCGGTTGGTCGAAAGACAGATCAGGCGGTCATGAGCTTCGGCGTCATCTTCGTTGGTGAAGTGTACGTCGTTAGATGCAATTACTTTAATATTATATTTGTCGGCTAATGCGCGCAGTTTTGGCTCGATTGCCATTTGAGCTTCGTAGACATCGTGATTTGCACGGGGCACAGTTGCTTTGTGGCGTTGCAGTTCTATATAATAATCGTCGCCGAATGTATCTTTCCACCATTTAACAGAAGCGTCAGCCTCAGCGTCTTTTCCTGCTGATAAAAGTCGGGGGATTTCTCCGCCAAGACATGCTGAGCATATTATAAGCCCTTCGCGGTGTTTGGCCAGTTCATGTTTGTCTGTACGTGGATGAGAATAGAACCCGTCGGTCCATGCGCGCGATACGAGTTTTACAAGGTTATGATATCCCTTCTCGTTTTTTGCAAGTACTATCAGATGTCGTCCGGTATCCTTTTTATCTACGTGCTCCAGCAGGTTTTCCTGTGCGACATACATTTCGCAGCCGATGATTGGTTTGATTATTTTTTTCTTCAGCTTGGCGATTTCGTCTTCTAATTCTGTTTGTTTAGTAGAGTCGTTAGCGGCAACTGCTTCAGCCAATAGTTTTTCAGCATCGGAAATTTTACCTTTGGTTTTACCGTTAACTTTTTTGACATAGTTTGTGAACTCCTTGATTCCAAACATGTTGCCATGATCGGTAATGGCAATTGCAGGCATTCCGTCAGCTATCGCTTTGTCTACAAGACCTGATATTGATGCTTGACCGTCAAGCAAAGAGTACTGCGTGTGTACGTGGAGATGGACAAATTGGCTCATTATTATTAATTGAGGAGGATAAATAATTGTTTGGACTTCAAAGTTACGAAAAAAGAGGTGATTTTGCTTATTGATTAAGGTTAAATTTAAATGTGGATATCTATGTATATTGATGAAAAGGGTACTTTATGAGATGAGTATTTGAGAATGGTTCAAAATTTGATGAAAAAAATATCCGTGTGAGAGTATTTGATAATCAAAGAAATAAGATTTTTATGTTTAAAAAAATATGTTTTAGAACATAAAAAAGTGGTCAAAAAATTTGGTAGGAAAGGAAAAAGGGAGTAATTTTGCACTCGCTTTCGAGAACGAAGCGCCGCAGCGGCG